>JALOMU010000298.1 GCA_025455285.1 Flavihumibacter sp. | reverse complement strand
ATGATTTCATAGGAATACCCATACCTGTATTATGTAAAATCAGGAAAAGTAAAAGCCTATAGGTTGCATGAAGACGGTAAAGAATACATAACCAATCTTTATAGCGCCGGTGATTATTTTGGATACATCGCTTTGCTGGAAAATGGCTCCTATGAAGATCATGCGGAAGTGCTGGAAGATGCAGAGCTTGCCCTGATTCCGAAAGAAGATTTTATCCAGGCTGTATTCAATGATATGACCATTGCCGGGAAATTTATCCGGCTCATTTCACAGAATGTAAAGGAGAAAGAAGACAGGTTGCTGCACCTGGCTTATGATTCCCTGCGCAAGCGGGTTGCCAAAGCGCTGGTGGATATCCATCATAAATTTAATGGGGAAGAAGTCCCGACTCCGCTTGATATACCCCGAGAAGATATTGCCCAATATGTGGGCACCGCCACAGAATCCTTGATCCGTACCTTAAGTGATTTTAAGTCGGAAAAACTGATTGAAATCAAAGAAGGCAAGATCCGGATTACGGACCTTGCCAAATTGAGTAATCTATTGTACTGATTAATCCTCGCCGCGACTTAATTCAAAATCGGGTGTAGGGGACTTTGTTCCGTTTTCAGAGGGCGTCGAAATTTCCCGTCCGTGTTCATTTTGTTGTCCCAGCGACCATTGATCTGTCATGGTGGTTTCCAGCCAAAGGTTTCCTGATTTCCTGAATACCTGGGCAGCGATTCCAAACCGGTTCATCAGGGTTTGTTCAAAAGCTGCAACAGTCATGGATGGCTGAATCTCCAGCTGGCCTTCCTCCCGTATAGTTAGCTCTTCCAGTAACTGGCCATTCCTGATCATTTTGCTGGCAGAAGAACCTTCTTCCACCGCATGGCCACGTTTGAAGAATTCAATTTTAAGAAAGGGAAACAGGGAATTAAAGTCCTGCTGTATTTCCTTAAAGGTTCGGGTTTTATTGATCCAGATGGTCATTGGGGTGATTTAACAATTTTCATTAATAGATGAACACATCTACTTCTCCGCTGTCGATGGCAGCTGCATTTCTTGGAATGTGTAAAACGAGTTCACCATTGCTATAACTGGCCTGGGTCAGCGCAGTGTCTGCATCTTCGGGTAATCCGAATGTTCTTTCCCAGGCAGAGTAATTGTATTCATAGTCGGATTTTCCTGCTGCTTCCCGGGTTTCTTCCTTCTTCCCGCTAATAACCAGTTCTTTACCACTGGCATGGATCTGGAAGCAAGGGCGATCCATTCCAGGTACGGCCAGCCGGATTACATATTCCTCCGCATTTTCTGATACGTTGGCGGCGGGAACCCAACTGGTGGTTTTTCTTCTGCGCTCAGTTGCATTTTCCAGCGCAAAGAGAGGCCTGCTCAGGCGATGATTTCTTTTTGAGGTAGCTGCTGTCATAAACTGTGGTTTTTGATATGAGCGGAAATTATCATGCCACAAATCTAGCAGCTCAGATAAGTTTAGTTTATGATCTGTATTGGAGGAGAATATGACTTTGCTCAGTTGGGGTTGGTTTACTCACCGGTAAACTCATCCAGATCGCGGCGGTCTTTTTTGGTGGGCCGACCTGTTTTGCTCAGTCGTTTACCGGTATAAAAGCTGGCCGCCTGGAACTGGATTCGTTCCAGTTCCTCCTGCGGTGTCAGATCTTCATAATGTTTGATGGCTTCCGGGTAGGCAACCCTGTTTTCCAACAGGGCAGTTACCTTTATAACCCATTTCCGGGCTTCCGTCCGGATTTCATATTCATCTCCCACCACTACCGGGCGTGAAGCTTTTACTGACACTCCATTCAGTTTCACCCGCCCCTTATCAAGCGCTTCAGCAGCAAGTCCGCGGGTCTTGAATAGCCGGATCGCCCAGAGGTATTTATCAATTCGAACCTTCATCAGGAGTCATAGATACGTCAGATACATGTTAGTACGATGTTAGGACAAAGTATTAATGAATATCTGACATGTACAAATGAAAATAGGGAATGGTTTCAATTCCTTTGTAAAAATTCGCGAGATCGTATTTTTCATTTGGGGAGTGCAGATTGTCACTGTCCAGCCCAAATCCCAGGAAAACAATCTTCAGTCCCAGTTCCTTTTCAAACAAAGCACAAATCGGAATACTTCCGCCACCGCGTACCGGGATCGGAGATTTGCCAAATGTAGTTTCAATCGCTTTTGCAGCAGCCCGGTATTCCTTTGAATCAATCGGGGTCATATAAGGCTCACCGCCGTGATGCAAGCTCGCTTTTACGGTAACATTGGCCGGTGCGATGGACTGCAGGTGGTTAATCAGCAGATCAGTTATCTTATGAGAATCCTGGTTGGGCACCAGGCGGCAGGAGATTTTGGCAAACGCTTTCGAGGGCAATACTGTTTTAGCGCCCTCACCAGTATAACCACCCCAGATACCATTGAGTTCCAGCGTTGGCCGGATACCCGTACGCTCATTGGTAGTAAATCCTTTCTCGCCCCAGAGTTCGGCAACACCAAGATCTTGTTTATACTCCTTTTCATCAAAGGGCGCTTCGGCCATTAGTTTGCGTTCTGCAGGGGTGGCTTCTACTACCTCCTCATAAAATCCGGGTATGGTAATATGATTGTTTTCGTCGTGAAGGCTGGCAATCATTTTAGCCAGGATGGTAATCGGATTGGCAACCGCACCGCCATACACACCACTATGCAGATCGCGGTTCGGACCGGTTACTTCTACTTCAATGTAGGAGAGTCCGCGTACACCAATGTCGATTGAAGGAGTATCCAGGCTGATCATGGCGGTATCAGAAATCAGGATCACATCTGCTTTTAACAGCTCTTTGTTTTCTTTTACAAAATCAGCGAGGTTGGGAGAACCTACTTCCTCTTCGCCCTCAATTAGAAATTTGATATTGGTAGGCAGGGTGCCAGATTGTACCATCACTTCGAGGGCCTTCACATGCATATAAAACTGGCCCTTATCATCACAGGCGCCACGAGCATAAATTTTTCCGTCTTTGATAACCGGCTCAAAGGGGCCGCTATTCCAGAGTTCCAGAGGATCGGGTGGCTGCACATCATAGTGGCCATATACCAGGACGGTCGGTTTTGCAGGATCCGTGATGAGCTCACCATACACAATGGGATGCCCCTTGGTGGGATAGAGCTGCGCCCGGGAAGCGCCTGCTGCCAGCAAACTGGCTTTCACTGCTTCGGCACAAGTAACCATATCTGCTTTGTTTTCTGAACGCGCACTGATACTGGGGATTCTCAACAGATCAAGCAGTTCCTGTAAAAAACGCTCCTGATGCTGGTCCTGGTAATTTTTCCAATCTTTCATATGCTCCAATTTGCGCCACGAATTTAGGCGGTTTTAGGCAAAGCGGCAGAACCTGTAGAAAGCTGGTGTTTCTGGTTGGAAAGGATGTTACCCAGGGTCCACTCCACTTTTCGTTCAAAAGCATGCTTCCGAACCGGGCAATCGGTTTTGGTGCAGATGGGGCAGGAGAAGTCGAGGCAGCCATCGGAATGAACAAAGAGTTCAATGCTGTCTCCCAATTCCATCCTGATTTTTTCACTGAGTGCGTCAACTTCTTTGTGTGCTTCATGCACATTGAGGTACCAGGGAACTGTAAGATGACAATCCACATGCAGGATACTACCGTACTTGATCACACGAAGATTGTGCAGATCCACCCAGTTGGCCTG
>JALOMU010000297.1 GCA_025455285.1 Flavihumibacter sp. | reverse complement strand
CACCAGAACAACCAAAAAAGGTGATATAACCCTGATCCGTTAACACAAAAAGAAGTAGGATGATGAAACGTGGAATGTACTTGTGGCGCTTCGGATTTTGCTGCCTGCTGGCGCTTTTAACAATGAACCTGAGTTATGCCCAGGACCTCCGGTTTTCGCAGTGGTTTAATTCTCCTCTAACCACCAACCCTGCCAATACCGGATTCATTCCTGATGCGGATTTTCGGATTGGCGCCAATTACCGGAGTCAGTTTATCAACGTGATGGATGTGCCGTATAAAACCATCAGCATTTTTGGTGATGCGCAAATTATGCGCGATCGTATTGAAAATGGATGGCTGGGTGTAGGTGGGGTCATCCTGAGAGATGTTGCCGGAAGTGGGAACCTGACTTCTACCAAAGTATATGGATCACTTGCCTATCACCAGATGCTTGGTTTGTCCAGTTTGCTTTCTGCCGGTTTTAACCTGGGATGGGCGAATAAACGCATTGATCCCACCCGTTTAAAATTTCCGGATCAGTTCAATCAGGCTACCGGTTTCTTTGATGCAGGTGTGCCAACCAATGTGGCGTTCAATTCTACCAGTATCGGTTATATGGATATGCAGGTGGGACTGAACTATGCTTATTTCCCAACAGAAGATCTCTATGTGAATGGTGGTTTTTCTGTTCATCATATCAATCGCCCCAGGGAAACATTCTTTACCGAAACGGGTTTTGACAACCGCCTGGCTCCCCGTTATATCGGTTTTGTGAATGCCAGTATCAAGGTGAATCAACAGGTGATTGTTAATCCCATGGCGTATTATACCAATCAGGCGAGCGCCTCTGAACTGGTTGGTGGTTTAAGTGCCAACTACAATCTGAGCGGTGATGGTGAAACCCAGGTGATTGGAGGAATGTACTACAGGGTAGGAGAGTCGCTGATTCCGCTGATCGGATTTCAATGGAAAAATTTCAGAATGAGTTTCACCTATGACGTTACCACTTCCTCTCTTGCACAATACAACAATGCCCGGGGTGCTATTGAATTTTCTCTGTTGAAACATGGATTTTACAGTGAAGGTCAGGGTAATCTCCGGCAATCCCTCTGTCCGACTTTTTAGAGTAAATTTGAACCATGAAGAAAAGAAGCTTACTTGCGCTAACCTGTCTTTGCCTTATCACAGGCAGCCTGTTTGCACAGGATGATACTACAGAGGAAACACCCAAGGGTTTCGACAGAAGCCGACTCTTTGTTGGAGGCAATTTTGGCCTGAGTTTCGGCAACTTTACCTTCATCAATATTTCTCCGCAACTGGGGTATCGGTTCAATGATATGTTTGCTGCGGGTATTGGAATAAATGGGCAGTTTTCTCAAAGGAAATATCGTTTTAATGGAACCTTGGTAGAAAAAGACCGCTATGGTGTTGCTGGCATGAATCTATTCGGACGATTTTACCCAATTAAACAAGGGTTTATTCAATTACAGCCGGAAATGAATTATATATGGGGCAGTAATATTGAATATACCTCCCAACAGCAAGTGAAAAGATCCATTAATGGAAAGATATTGCCTTCCTTATTAGCTGGTGCAGGTGCCTACCTTCCAGCTGGCAGAGCTGGTGGTCTGATCATCATGGCCCAATATGATGTGCTAAACAAACAGGGAGCCTGGCCTAATCCCGGAACTCCTTATGGAAACAATATCTTCATGACCGTCGGCTTCAATGCCGGTTTCTGATGCTATTGAATCTTATTGAACAACTCAACCGGGTTATCACACACGATTATCCTGTCCTCGACGGGTTCATACAAAAATTGTTCTGTGGCAGCCTGGCGCATAAACAGGATCAGATGCTGGTAATAAGCTCCTGAATTCAGCAGGTATATTTTCTTATCATGAATTTTGAGCTGGTTCCAGGTGAGCATTTCAAAAAACTCATCCATGGTGCCGAATCCTCCGGGTAAAATAATAGCAGCATCGCTCATTTCATACATCATACGTTTGCGGGTATGCATGTCGGGCACTACCGCCAGTTCCGTAATTCCGGTATGCTGTTGTTCCCATTCGGTTAATACCTTGGGAATCACTCCCATGACCTCTCCACCATGTTCCAGCACCGAATCGGCAATGATGCCCATCAATCCTTTTTTTCCTCCGCCATACACAAGTTTGATCTGCAGCATGGCCAACAATTTGCCCAGTTCTGCTGTGTGTTTCGCGAATATTGGGTTATTGCCGGTCTGCGATCCGCAAAAAACAGCAATTGCTTTTATATTCATAGATAATTGTGTCAAAGTAAGCGTATTCCTATTTACATTGTGTCAATTTTTATAAAATCTTTGTCGCATGTCCTCTACTTTGCTCTTCACATTTGTGATCGCATATTTTGCCGTTTTACTGGTTGTTGCCTATATCACTTCCCGTAACTCCAACAACGAAAGTTTCTTTATCGGAAACAAAAATTCGAATTGGATGCTGGTTGCTTTTGGTATGATCGGTACTTCGCTTAGTGGAGTGACCTTCGTATCAGTTCCCGGCACCGTTGCCACCTCCGCCTTCAGTTATATGCAGGTGGTAATCGGCTACCTGCTGGGTTATATTGTGATCGCTTATGTGTTGTTGCCGATTTATTACAAAATGAACCTGACTTCCATTTACAATTACCTGCAACAACGATTTGGGTTCACTGCCTATAAAACCGGCGCCCTGTTCTTTATCATTTCACGTACCATCGGCGCAACCGCCAGGCTTTACCTGGTGATCAATGTACTTCAACTTTTCATACTCGATGATTTGGGCATCCCCTTTATTGTTACCTCGCTGATCATCCTGCTCATGATCCTGCTTTATACCTTTGAAGGGGGCGTAAAAACAATTGTTTATACCGATACCCTGCAAACCAGTTTCATGTTACTCGGGTTGGTAGTTTGCGTTATCTACATCATGAACAACCTGGGTCTCAATTTCAGTGAAACCATGTCTGCCCTCTCTGCCAAAGGGTATACCAATATTTTCAATTTTGATGTAAACAGCAAGGGCTTCTTCCTTAAGCAGATACTGGGTGGTGCTTTTATTACCATCGCTATGACAGGCCTCGACCAGGAAATGATGCAAAAAAATATCTCGGTGAAAACCTTGAAAGACTCTCAGAAAAACATCATGACTTTCAGTGTGATCATCGTTTTCGTGAATTTTCTTTTCCTGCTGCTGGGCGGATTGCTCTACATCTTCGCTGCACAAAAAGGAATGAATGTATCCGGCGATGATCTCTTCCCAACAGTGGCACTGAGTTATCTTCCGCCTATTACTGCTGTGATTTTTATCATTGCCCTCATCTCCGCGCTTTTCCCTAGTGCTGATGGAGCACTTACGGCCCTGACTTCTTCTTTCTGTATCGATATGCTCGGCATAAAAAGAAATCCATCCCTGTCGGAAAAAGCTCAAAAGCGCATACGCATGACCGTCCACCTGACTTTTACGGTGGTCTTCATGGTCTGCATCCTGATCTTCAAAATGATAGACAACAAATCGATCATCGGGGTGATTCTTGATCTGGCAGGTTATACCTATGGACCACTTCTCGGACTTTTCTCTTTCGGCATCCTGACCAACAGGAAATTCGCCGACAGTTTCACGGTTACTCTTATCTGTCTGCTTTCACCAGTACTTAGTTACCTGATCAGTGAAAATGCAGATAAGCTGTT
>JALOMU010000296.1 GCA_025455285.1 Flavihumibacter sp. | reverse complement strand
AAAAACACCTAACAAAAAACGAACGTTATGTCTGGACATCAAGAGTACAGCTTCTTTGGAGCAGTAGAGAAGAGCTTTGACAAGGCAGCCAAGTTCACCAACTGGGATCCGGGAATTCTTGAACAAATCAAACAGTGTAATTCGGTTTACCGGATGCATTTTCCGGTTAAAATCGGAGATCAGATTGAAGTTATTAAAGCCTATCGTGTACAACACTCCCATCACAAAACACCTTGTAAAGGCGGTATCCGTTTTGCAACTGCGGTTAACCTTGATGAAGTGATGGCACTCGCTGCACTTATGACCTATAAGTGCGCTATTGTGAATGTACCATTTGGAGGCGCAAAGGGCGGTATATCCATCGATCCTAAAAAATATACCCCATACGAACTGGAGAAAATTACCCGTCGGTATACACACGAACTGATCAAGAAGAATTTTATCGGTCCGGGTACCGATGTACCTGCTCCTGATTATGGCACCGGCGAACGTGAAATGGCCTGGATCCTCGACACCTATATGAGTATGAAACCAGGTGAAGTGGATGCATTAGGATGTGTAACCGGGAAACCAGTTACGCAGGGTGGTGTTCGTGGACGCAGAGAAGCAACCGGTCTGGGTGTTTTCTATGGTATCCGCGAAGTTTGCAGCATGCCTGATGTAATGCAGCGCCTTGGCCTGGACCTCGGAATTGAAGGAAAAACCGTTGTGATTCAGGGCCTGGGTAATGTGGGTTATCATGCTTCCAAATTTTTCCGTGAAGGTGGCGCTAAAGTGATTGCTATCGCTGAATATGAAGGAGCAATTATGAACCCGGACGGACTGAATGAAGACGAAGTATTCCAGCACCGCAAGAAAACCGGATCCATTCTGAATTTCCCTGGAGCATTGAACCTGGCAAATTCCAATGATGCATTGGAACTGGATTGTGAGATTTTAATTCCTGCTGCCCTGGAAAATGTTATCAACGGTGAAAATGCACCTCGCATTAAAGCACGTATCATTGGCGAAGCTGCAAATGGTCCGTTGACTCCTGAAGCAGATGAAGTTTTTGCTTCCAAAGGAATACTGGTTGTTCCCGATATGTACCTGAATGCGGGAGGTGTAACCGTTTCCTATTTCGAATGGTTAAAGAACCTGAGCCATGTTCGTTATGGCCGTTTAGAAAAGCGTTTTACCGAAAATCAGAATAAAAACATCATCAACCAGATTGAGAGCCTGACCGGTAAAAAAGTGGCTGAGAATCACAAAATAATGATCGAACACGGGCCGGATGAGGTGGACCTGGTATACTCCGGATTGGAAGAAACCATGATTACAGCTACCCGTGAAATCATGGAATGCTGGAAGCAGAATCCATCTATTCCGGATATGCGTACAGCCGCCTATGTGGTTGCTATCAACAAAGTAGCTACCAGCTACAATGAACTGGGCATCTTCCCGTAGGTGTCAGACACATGTTAATACAACGTTATTGAGGTGTCAGACACATGTTAATACATGTGTCTGACACCTCAATATTCCGGGAAGTCTGCTAGAACAGACAATCTTCCTTCTGCCCGGTGATAAATCATCGCTTTAACACCATTCGTAATAACAAGATAGCTAACCGGAATTGCCAGGTTATATCGTAAAATCTGATGCAATACTGCTTCGTTGAGTTGGATATCCATAGCCTTGCATTCCACCATCAGCCAGGGCTTGTGGTCCTGATCATAAACTAACAAGTCAAACCGCTTTTTCAATTCACCCAATTGCATGTTTTTTTCAACAGCGATAGATGCCTGTGGATATCCTTTCACAACTAAGAGATATTGCAGCACATGCTGACGGACCCATTCTTCAGGTGTTAGCACCAGCCATTTTTTTCGAATCGGATCAAAGACCAGCCGCTGACCATTTGCTTCTTTCCATTTCAGGTTGATATCGGGATAAACCATTCGGATCATTTGCCAAAGCTATGATTCGAAAATCGTATATTGCTGAAATTGATTTGTCAGAAAGGAAAAACGAATGCCATGAAAACAAAAGAGGAAATAGTGCAGAACTGGTTGCCAAGATACACCGGTCAACCGCTTGAGAACTTTGGAAAGTATATCCTGCTCACCAATTTCAGTAACTATGTGGACTGGTTTGCCAAATGGCACAAAGTTGAAGTTGTGGGCTTAGGAAAACCAATGCAATGTGCAACAGCTGAGGATATCACCATTATCAATTTTGGAATGGGAAGCCCGACCGCAGCCACGGTAATGGATCTGGTAACTGCCATAGAACCCAAAGCTGTGTTGTTTCTTGGGAAATGTGGTGGTTTAAAAAAGAGAAATAAGGTGGGAGACCTGATTTTGCCGATAGCAGCTATACGTGGAGAGGGTACTTCCAATGATTATTTTCCTCCTGAAGTACCGGCACTGCCGGCATTTGCTTTACAAAAAGCGGTATCTACCACAATCCGGGATCATGGTGTGGATTACTGGACTGGTACTGTTTATACTACCAACAGAAGGGTTTGGGAGCACGACGAATCATTTAAGGAATACCTGCAAAAAGTCAGGGCCTATGCTATTGATATGGAAACCGCCACCATTTTTTCGGTTGGATTTTATAATAAGATCCCAACTGGCGCCTTGTTGCTGGTGAGTGATTCTCCCATGATACCAGAAGGTGTAAAAACAGAAGAGAGCGATAAAAAAGTTACCACCGAGTTTGTTGAGCGGCACATCCGAATAGGAATAGATTCTTTGAAACAGCTAATTAATGATGGACTAACGGTAAGGCACCTGCGCTTTTAAACTTTACATGATGCAGATGAATACACTGCTGGTCAGTATATTATTGACAATAACCGGTTGGTGTTGTAAATCAACAACAGTTCAAAACCAGCCAGCCACTCCGTTTACAGGCAAATTGGTGATCAGTGAAATTTGCAATCACTATGTTGTTGCGCTGGTTTCAGGAAAGCTGGATCCCGGCGTACTAACTTCAAAATTTCACGATGAAAAAAGAAAGTCGGATTATTCCAATGTTTTCACTGTGGAAAGCAGATGCAGTTTTGCTGAAGCAGGCATCAGTGAAGGAGATATTTTTACGTTTGAGTTAGCTCCTGCCGATTATAAAGAAGACTGTATGGTTTGCATGGCATATTATCCCACCCCTCCTACCCGGCTCAGCATCATCAAAGTAAAAAAAATAAATCCCTGAGATGCAGGAAGCTTTACCCTTATTGTCAGTCGAAAACCTTTCAGTTGGTTTTCTGCAGGAGGCTGAAATTCGAACTGCCTTACACAGTATCAGTTTCAAAGTTAACCGGGGAGAGATCGTGGCAGTAGTTGGCGAATCCGGTTCGGGGAAATCAGTCAGTTCCCTTTCAATACTGAAACTTTTACCACCAAAAACAACCCGGTACCTTACCGGTAAAATTACATTCACACCATCAGGTAGCAAGGAGACGCTAAACCTGCTGGAAGCTCCCGGTACGAAACTTCGTTCCATCAGGGGAAAGGAAATCGCCATGATCTTCCAGGAACCGATGTCTGCACTCAACCCCGTTTTTACCTGTGGCAACCAGGTAATGGAAGCGATACGTACACATACAGGAGTATCCTCAAAAGATGCCCGGCTAAAGACACTTGATTTATTTCAAAAAGTGCAATTACCCGAACCCGAGCTGGTATTGAAAAAATATCCGCACCA
>JALOMU010000295.1 GCA_025455285.1 Flavihumibacter sp. | reverse complement strand
TCAGCACCAGGTTGGGAAGCACCAGTCTATCGTATCCAATAGAACTGGCGGATAAGGTATAACGGCCAATGGTCAGTGCTTCAAACCGGAAATTTCCCTGGGCATCTGTGATGCTGGTCAGCTTGTTGTTGTTCAGTTCAATTTGTATGGTTACTCCCTGCACGGGTAATTTGCTATCTGTATCAACGATGGTACCACGGATCGTTTGTTGGGTGTTTTGCGCGAGGCTGGTTCCTGTCAACCACAAAAGAAAAAGAAGCAGCGATGAAAAATTTTTCATGAAAAAAAGGTTTAAGAATTTGTAGCACAAAACAACTTCTTAAACCTTGGCTATTCCTTGATCTTGGGTAAGTTCGAATCGGAGAGAAAACGATTTATTTGTTCATCCTTTGTGAGAATTCGATAAACTGGTGCAGGAACTTATCAAGCCGTTTGGTATACGACTCGTCAGTAAGCATTCCATCTGTATCAAACAGCGATTGCACTTTTGGCGTTAGGAGAAAAGCCGGCATCAGCAATCCGCCTACCTTAAGGCAAAAATGTTGCAGGGCCATAGCTGCATTGATACCACCCAGGGCTCCTGCCGAAACGGCGATAATACCCATTGGTTTATTGTTATATTCTTCAAAGAAATGATCGAGTGTGTTTTTTAGGGCACCTGAATAGCTGCCGTTGTGTTCGGGAGAAACGATAAGAAAAGCATCCGCCTGATCCAATTCTTTTTTCCAGTGATGCATGTTTTCAGTGGGATTGGGATGATTACGATATATGGATTCCAACAAAGGCAGCGGTTTTTCACGAACATCCAGGATTGTGGGTTGGATATTTTCAAAAGTCTCGAGGCGCTTGAGAACTTCCAGCGCTATTTTATGCGATTGCCGGTTGGGACGGGCACTGCCCGAAATAATAATAACTTTCATACTTGTGTTTTACATATATCGTACCAGCAGAACTGTCGTAAACTACCTTTCAATTGGCAATATTACCCCTCCTGAAAGAGAATATCAACCTGTAAGTTTGTAATCAAACCTTTTATCCATGATCGAATTACAACCGACTACTGCTCAAAAAGCCACCCGAAAAGAATGGCTGGGATTGCTGGTGATTGCCCTTCCCTGTATGGTCTACTCGATGGACCTGACGGTACTGAACTTAGCGATACCGGAACTGAGTGCGGATCTGCATCCCAGCAGTGAGCAACTTCTCTGGATCATGGATATCTATGGTTTCCTGGTAGCGGGTTTTCTCATTACCATGGGTAACCTGGGTGATCGTATCGGGAGAAGAAAACTGCTGCTGATTGGCGCTGCTTTTTTTGGCGCTGCCTCTGTATTGGCTGCCTTTGCAAATAGTGCAGAAACATTGATTGCAGCCCGCGCTGTTTCGCTGTTTTAGGAATTGCCGGTGCTACCATTGCGCCCTCTACCCTTTCTTTAATCAGCAACATGTTCCAGGTGCCGGAAGAAAGAACCAAGGCGATTGGTATTTGGGCACTGGGCTATGCCGCCGGCGGTGCCCTCGGTCCGCTTGCCGGGGGCTTGCTCTTACAATACTTCTGGTGGGGATCTGTTTTCCTGATTGCGATTCCGGTAATGCTATTGCTCTTGATAACCGGTCCGATTTTGCTTCCTGAATTCAAAGATCCACAGGCACGCAAACTTGATTTACTTAGCGCCTTTTTATCCTTAGCGGCGGTACTGCTGATCATTTTTGGCCTGAAGGATATTGCAACGTATGGCATCAGTTGGGTTGCCATCGCATCCATACTGGCAGGTGTTGGTATCGGTCTTCTCTTTATCCAACGACAGGCTAAACTCGCAGACCCATTAATTGATATTGCCCTTTTTCGCATTCCCAGTTTCAGCAGTTCGCTTACGCTCTATGGCGTTGGTTGTTTTGTAATGTTTGGTTCCTTTTTTTACACCTATCAGTACATGCAACTGGTACTCGGACTCACACCCCTGGTTGCCGGCTTATGGGCCCTACCTTCTTTTGCAGGATTTATGTTGGGCGCCACACAGGGACCAAACCTCTTGAAACGATTATCCCACGCACAACTGATGGCGTTTTGTTTGTTGCTGGCTACCATTGGCTTTAGCATCATCGCGCGACTCGATGCACAGAGCTCCGTACTCTGGACAGTGGTTGCTATGTTCTTTACTTCTATCGGTTTTGCGCCTGTGGTTACCATGGCTACGGACCTGGTTATTGGATCCGCGCCTCCTGAACGCGCAGGTGCTGCCAGCGCAATATCAGAAACCAGTGCCGAGTTCGGAGGCGCCACCGGCATGGCTGTTCTCGGCAGTTTGGGAACCGCGGTCTACCGGCAATTTATGTTCAGTAAGTCTTTTGAAGGAATACCAGCAGAAAGCGTACAACAAGCCAGACAAACACTGGGTGCTGCTGTGAATGAAGCAAACAAGTTAGGAGCAGATGGAGCAAAGTTACTAACTACTGCACAGAATGCTTTCATCAACGCCATGCATATGAGCGCCTGGGTTAGTATTGGGATTTTATTCCTCCTGATTTGGCTGGCGCTGAGAACCTTGCCAGGTCGCGTTGCGCAGGTGAATCAAACCGTGTAAATTTTTGTGCTGCCAATTCCCCCTGCAACCAGATCTGTTCAATTTTGATGATGTTCCGCAGGGTTGGAAATAAGTGCATCAGTACAAGCAGGTAGGCTACTACATCCCCTGCTGTAAGGCTGCTTTTTGCCGCATCCCAACTTAGTATCAACATTACAATTGTCAGCATAACATATAGCAGCAGCGGGTTGAGTGCACGTAAAAAGCTTTTATGAAAATGATAAGAACGCAGGATGTTCAGCAGTTTCGCTTCTTTCGCGCGATATTTTTTTTGAGGCTCCCCGCTTGCTTCAGTCGCCTCTTCCAGCAGCGACCTGCTAACCTGATTGAATAAACTGCCCTGTCGTTTTCGTTTCTCCTCCCACACGTTTTTATTGGATTGATGGTACTGCCGTTGTATCAGATAAAACACGATTACCGATAACAGGACAGTAATCGTCAGCACTGCATTCAGTGAATACAATACATACAATGCCATCGCGAAAAACAAGAGGTCCTTGGTCAGGCCAATCACCCCTTTTACCAGCCATTGCTGCATGTTTTTGGCTTCATTGCTATAAGCCAATAAAGCAGCTGAATGAGATTGCTGTCCCGCTTGTTTTTGTACCAAGTGCTGCTCAAAGAGCTGCGACCGGAGTTGGCTCACGAATCGTTCACCCAGGAGCGCAGCCTGGTATTGATGCAGCCAGCTAAATACAAACCGAATCAGCAGCAAACAAAAAAAGAAGATAAAAAAAGAAACCAGGTTTTCCGGCAGTCTGATCCCCAGGAGTTGAAGCGCTTTTGTTTTACCCCCTCCCGCTGAAAACACAATTTCCAGGTATTTTCCTATACTGAGCGGAACAATCAGCGCGAAATAGCTGGCAAGTAAACTGCATACCAGCAAAGCGATGGTTTCCTTTTTGTGCTGCTTTATAAAAGCCCACCAAACTGGATTGGTTTGCATCTTGTTGTTGGATTAAGCGATGCTGCCAAGAGGTTCTTTAATCAACTGCAACAGTTCTCCTGCAGCCAGCTGGTCGATGGTGAAGATGGGCAGGTTGAGCTTGCTTTTTACTTCTTTGATGAGTAGCGGACTGGCTGTAAAGAGCCCACTCAGGGCTGCCGGATGTATATTCATTTCCTGCAAGGTTTTTACTCCCTGTACAGCTGAGAGGCTGTCACCCGCGGAGAATACAACAGCATCTACCCCACTCATAAACCTGGATTGCGTGAGCAGCATTTCTGTTTCCCGCTGAAAGAGTCCGTCAGCAATTTCAATGACCACATAATCCAGTTCCCTGGCGTTGATTTTCATCAGCAGGGTTTCATGCAGGTTCAGCAATTCATCCAGCTCACATAAATAAGTGGAGGGAAATCCCATAGCGCTGAAATCAGTCACCAGATCCGCACCGTTATCATAATTGAGATCACAGTCCTTCGTATATACAGTACCGGTGAGTTTAATAAATCCTGTTCGGAATCTGTTTTTCTTTAATCCACGCACAATATGCGCAGCCGTAGTTGTTTTACCACTGTCCATAGAAGAACCAATAGAAAGAATGATTTTAGTAAGCGATTGTGCAGCACCTGTGTAAGGAATCATTTCGGGCAGCCTGGCTTTTTTGGTATTCAGAATTTCCCCGCGCGCATCTACTGCATAACCGATCATTTTCAATTGTGTAGGTCCGACGCTGGTGAATCTCTGATGCATACTATGGATGATTCCAACGGTGCCACCTGCTCCCAGGATCTGGTACTCATGGAAGGGATTCATTTCTACATACCCTTCAAACTGTCCGGTTGCATAACGGGTTCCAAAAGCGGCCATAATATGATCAGCCGGATAAATCGCTGCATTTCGTTTATCAGCGCCCTGGATGGTTTTGTGTTTGCCAATACTGACAACTTCAAATACTGCTATGTCGCCAACAGTAGGATTATGAAAATCAACCAGGTCCTGATCAAGTTGGTATTTGTTTACATCGCGACAGATATAGGATTTTTTAATTCTCTTTTCCATATAGAGGATTTTTAAGGTGAAGATTTTTATTAGTTGAAGAGTGGATTTAAATTGATCTGTGCACTTAATCCGATAGTGTTGAAATTGTCAAAGGGTCTGAGGGTTCGGTTCCGTACCGGATCATAGACATTCATCTTTCTCGTGTCTGCACTCATAAAATTGAACTCCTGTTGCCGCATGTAGTAAAGGCTAAGATTGAGGTACTTATTCAGTTTTGAATTCAGGTTCAGGATGAGTCGGCTGCGGTGTAAACCATCGGGAGATTGCCTCGCAACCAATTGTTTGGAATCATTGTAATACCGGATGGGATTACCGCCTATATTATAAAACAACTGATAGGTTACCGATGGCGAAAGGTTCAGAAACTCCAATCGCTTTCTTAGTCCCAGGCGTGTGGTGAAACCAATCCTGTGACGAAACCTGTTTTCATTTTGTGAATTGGTTTCCAGGCGGATGGAATTGGTCCAGTTTATTTTCTTCGTTAAGCGATA
>JALOMU010000294.1 GCA_025455285.1 Flavihumibacter sp. | reverse complement strand
AAAGGGGTTTTTTAAAGAGATCGCCACGCGCTATGGCAAGTACCCGCATCTCATTTATGAAATTTTCAATGAGCCGGACCAGGAAAGCTGGGAAGAAGTAAAGACTTATTCTGTTGAGGTGATTAAAACAATCCGGGCAATTGATACCGATAACATTATATTAGTTGGTAATCCGCATTGGGATCAGGATCTGCACTTTGTTGCGGATGATCCGATAAAGGGGCAGACCAATATTATGTACACCCTGCATTATTATGCGGCCACGCATAAGCAGTTTCTGCGCGACCGTGGTGAGTATGCGCTGTCAAAAGGCATTCCTCTTTTCATATCGGAATCTGCAGGTATGGAAGCAACAGGCAATGGTCCGCTGAATGAAGAAGAATGGAAACGATGGATCGACTGGTCAGAGAAAAATAAGATCAGTTGGGTAACCTGGTCGGTTTCAGATAAGGATGAAACCTGTTCCGTATTGTATCCTTCTGCCTCATCCGAAGGGGGCTGGAAAGAAACCGATCTCAAACAATCCGGCATCCTTACCCGGCAGTTCCTGCGTGAACGATTTAACAAAAATCTAAATAAGTAAGCGACTGGGGGCTAGTATCTTTGCATTACTAAAAATGAAAAAGGTACTAACCATATTGCTCGGTCTTCTGTTCCTGGTGGCAAGTTTGCCGGGAGTGGCCCTTCAGCAGTTGGTGGATCCTGCTTCCCTTACTGAACTTACCAATAGTGGAGATCAACGATCAGCCACGGAAGAAAAGCAGGAAGAGCATTTCATTCATTACCGAACCAGGGTTCAGGCAGCTCAATTGCCGGTATCAACCCCTATTCGTGTACAAGCAGTTGGTTCAACCAATCCTGAAAAACAGGAGCAGCTCAATACAAGGGTTTATTATACCCCAGGCGCTCCCCTCTATTTACAGCATCGAAGTTTCCTGATTTAGGCTGGTCTCATTTCTTTATTTAACTAACGCATCTGATCAGATGACGTTCAGCAACCCCGGTATCTCATTTTTTATCCATCAAATAAATAGCATGAAAAAGCTAACATGTACTCTTTTAATAGCAGCATTGACATTCGGAACAGCAATGGCACAGGACAAACAACCTGTAAAAGCCGCGCAGAAAGGATTTTATTCCATGAAAAACAAGGCAGCAGCACTGCCATCCAATCAACAGCCGGTAAGTGAAACTGCAATCAGCAGGAAAGCGCCGGAAGTTAAAAAAGGCTATTATTCTATCGGCCGGAACAATGAGAAATTACCAGCCCCCACCACCATCGTGGTAATTGGTGATATCTCTCCGGTTAGAAAAGGATACTATAGCATTCAGTAAGGGAGAGGTTGAGGTTGGTTCCCATAAGCAGAGGCCGTTCGTGTACTACGAACGGCCTCTTTCATGCAAGTACGGATGGTGAGTGTTAGTATAAGAAAGCCAATGCTGTTTTATCATTGTTATTGAAAGGTCTGTTCTGACCGCTGCCAATACAAGCCAGCATCCAGGAATTGGGATCTGGTCCGGCTGGTGTACCAGGAATCAGAATAGCTCCCACGGTAGAAGCGCCTTCATTAGCAGTTGAGCCTCCACAACTATAGGAGCGATCCATATAATCAGTGTGACGGAAGCCAATGCAATGGCCAATTTCATGTGCCAGGATAGTAGCAACAGTAGCTTGTGGTTGGTTGCCAATCTGGCGGGTAGCTACCAAGACCTGGTTAAAAGGATTTCCGTTATTCGTCGGGAAACCGGCTGAAGCCAGGTAACGCGCACTACGGGGTGCTGCCTTAATAGCAATACTGGCTCCTGAACTAACCCGCTGGAAGCTGAGCTGTAAATTTTCAGCATTGAAACGAGCGATTGCCTCATCAGTAGCTGCCACATAAGAACTTGGCAAAGCAGGATCCACTGATATGGTAATAACCCTGGGCAATCCGGTAACCAGGTTGGTAGTTCGGTACTGCTCAGCTTCGCCCACCCTTAGAATGGTTCCGTTGTGAGAGCGTTTCAAATCTGAACCTGGAATGAAAATATCGCCTTCCACGATATAACCCCCTTCTGTGGCCATGATGCCCTGGGTAGAGAAGCCCATTGCTTTCACGCTGTTAATCACATCATTGGTGATGGTTTCTTCCTGTACGGGGGCGTCGTTTTTCTGACAGGAGGTGGCACTGAGGAGCAGCACAGCAGCGGCTGCAGCATACAATTTGTTCAACATAGGTGTGTGTGTTTTTAGAATCTTAAAATACTGTTAAAGTACTAGATAAGTATAAATATTTTTGCAGCCACGTTGCACAGTCAGATCCAGTCCGGATTTCCTATTTTAGATTACACCAAGAATATGAAGGCAACCTGTTCCCTGCTCCTTTTTTTCTTCCTGACCCTGCAATTACAGGCACAGGAAGAAAAGCATATACCCGGAACAGAACAATTGCTGGATTCAGCTACCAGCGGGCAATTCTTCCTGCTGGAAGAGGGCTCAGTTCCACCTGATCTAATCATTCTGAGGAGGTTATCACCGGCAAGGTTTATTGTTCGCTACCGCGATGAGATCCCAAAAAAGATCACCAAGCTCCGGCCTGTTAATGATCTCTGGAAACTATCCCCGGATTTACTGGCCGACTATCCAGCCATTTCCAGGGGGCGCCAGGACTTGGAGTTGATCATCAAAACCGCCTCCGCTACTGAATTAAAATTGCTCGAGCAGGCAGGCAAATTGCGCATACTGAAAACCAATTCCTCCTGGTCAACTTTTGTTGTAAGGATGAATCCCTCCCTGCTTCCGGATTTTTTGAAATCATCCGCCATTGAACAGGTGTCCCGCTACCGGAAAGCCACAACAGAAAGAGAATTAACCGGGTTCGACCTAAGCGCGAATAAACTCAATGCCGCACACTACTGGTATCCCGAACTCTCGGGCAGGAACCAGGTGATCTCCATCAAGGAAAGTAAGCCCGATACTGCAGATATTGATTTCAAAGGAAGATGGCTGCCTTCCATAAATGCTGCCCCAGAGATGGAAACCCATGCCACCAATATGGCAACCATCGCAGCAGGTGGGGGCAATACTTATTACACAGGCAAAGGGGCAGCCTGGGGTGCAGGTATACGATCTGCAGATTTTGGAGAATTGATGCCGGATGTTACCAGCCTGCTGAAGAGCCAGGGCGTTACAGTGCAGAACCATTCTTATGGGGTGGGAATAGAAAATTTTTACGGGTTGGATGCTGCTGCCTACGACCAGCAACTCAATGAAGATACCAGTCTGCTGCATGTTTTTTCTGCAGGCAACAGGGGAACTGAAGCCAGCACCGATGGCCCCTATGCCGGTTTAATGGGATGGGCCAACCTTACCGGCAGTTTCAAAATGAGTAAAAACAGCCTGGTAGTGGGCGCGATGGATTCCCTGCAACAGGTGGTACCCCTAAGCTCACGGGGACCTGCACACGATGGTCGAATCAAACCGGAATTGATTGCATTTGGAGAAGATGGCAGTTCAGGAGCCGCAGCCCTGGTATCCGGAACAACACTTCTCTTGCAGGAATTATTTCAGCGCAAACATTCCAGGCCGGCACCCTCCGCATTAGTCCGGGCAGTATTAGTCAGCAGTACCGATGAGGTAAACGCACCGGGACCAGATTTTCAATCCGGTTACGGGGCTTTGAATGCAGCCAAAGCCATCGAACTCATGCAAAAAAAGCAGTA
>JALOMU010000293.1 GCA_025455285.1 Flavihumibacter sp. | reverse complement strand
AGCCTAACTTCCTTCCACTCCCCACTAAACCCCTTCAGCCTTTTCTTCCCCGTCAGCAAATTTTGCATCAGCCATTTTTTGCGGAGTTCTTTTTGGGCGATGAGTTTTTCGGTGGTGTGGATGGCGGCATCTACCGTGCTGAGTACTTGGGCTATGGCTTTTTGCTCGGGGAGTGGGGGGAGGGGGATTTTTAGTTTCTTAACATCGGAAGAATTAATCGCAGGATAATTTGAACCAACTAACAATTGGTAAAACTGTCTTTCAATTCCTGAACTGAATAGATATTGGAACAGATACTCGTTACTGCATTTTTTTGCGGTAATTACTGCAAAACCTGTTGAGGCGATTAAATCTTTTACCTCATTTCTAATCAATGAAAATCCCTGAAGATTCGGACGAACGGTTGACATCAAAATATCACCCTGCTTTACAATTCTTCTTGCCCGTGAAGGAGCAGAAGCAAACACCTGTTTAGTTGTTTCTATTTGAAAATCATCTGAATCCACATCAGATAAGGAGATGTAATCAAATTCATAATCTTTGGAAGTATTTCCATTGAGACTTTCCTTATCAATATCTGCGACATCTTCAAAATGCTTCACCTCCCAATCATTTGGAATTTCAGTATTATAAAACGCTTTGGTATGTTTTGTTTCAGTTTTCATTATATCATTTGGTTTCTAATGAACGCTTCAAAGTCATTTACATGAGTCCAGGTGCACTCTGCTTCAATATGCTTTTCTAAATTGGCTTTCACTGTTTCAAATTCAGGATTAACCACAATTACTTCTTTTATTCGTTTTGCTTTTTCTAACTGCTCTAAAAACAATTGTTCGGATCCTTTCCAACCTATAAGAAACAAACGCTCCATATCGTGCATCACAATACCCAAGGCCGTTTGGTGGTGGTATGGCATTACGAACTCATCTTTCTCTTTAAATGGCAATAACAGAGCAGGATAAGCTGGTTCATCATTTATTATCTGAATTTGTAGTTTATCCAAGGAATGTTTTCCTACAGGTCTTTTCCCTATTTCAAAACCATAAGAATACTCATTCACCATAGTTTTGTATTCACCAAGTATCTTGTAATACAAAATAGCTGGTGTAACTTTATTTGCATAAAGTGCAGCCGGTAAATTATTCCCAACTTTTGCAATAACTTCTTTTGGAAATTTCCACCCCCAATTGCTCGAGCCATGTGGCTTAAATTGAACAACTGAACGGTTATGCCAATCAATATATTCATCAATTCTGGTTGTGGAATAATGAAAAGATTTATCAATAAATTGATCAAGTATAGTGTCGTAATTAAAGTTGACTATAACTGGAATATAGGCATCTTGCCTCACTGATTTTGCTTTAATTTGCTCAACAAACGAAAGGTATAAATTTTTACGATAATATCTTTCAACAGTATGCTGGCTAATTTTCTGAAATAACTTTTGCAAGTAAAATTGTATGTTAATGTGGCGGCAGGTGAGTTCTGGAAAATAGTTTGTACAATATTTATTCCAATCTGATTCAAGGCATTCTTCAATGGTATTGTTCTTCAATTCAAATTTCGGAATTGCCAGTTTTACTCCCTCAAATTGGGCACACAATTCTTCATAACGTTCATTGAAGATATCATATCCTAGTGGTGAACGCCATTGATCATTTTCATAACGTTCTTTATGGTCACCAAAGCAACAAAAAGACGAAGCTCCTGCTCCAAAAACAAACATATCCTTAAATTCCTGTCCTGATTTACTTATCGCAGGTCCATGGGATTTATTAAACTCTTGAGGATGTAATTCTTTGGTAATGTATTTATGAACAATCACTCTGTAGTCACTTATCTCCCAACCTAATTCTCTATATTTCTCAGGTGTTCTATCGCCTTCATTTAATTCCATAATTTCAATTAAATGATGATTTGGAACTATGAAAAATCCATCATTGTATCCATGACATTCCCACAATGAACCGGAATAAATATCACCCCAATAGGTTATATACCTACCGAATTTATTCCGGTAATCGAACCAGTCGAATGGAATTTGTGAGTAGCTCATTTAATCAGTTCTTTCAAGTATTTATCAATTACACCTTGCACCGTTTTAAGTTCATCCTCCAGCTTATTAATCTCTTGTTGCACAGCAGCAATATCTACTTCGGCTTCTTCTTCAAAGGCATCCACATAGCGGGGTATATTCAGGTTAAAATCGTTTTCCTGTATTTCTTTGGCAGTACCTACGTAGCTGTATTTTTCTTCTACTACACCGGGCTGTAATGTCCCGGCAGCAAAATCACGGTAGGTGTTTACAATGTGGTCAATATCGCTTGCTCGCAGCTTGTTTTGGTTTTTTGCACTCTCGTAGTGCTTACTGGCATCAATAAACAAAACATTCTTGCTGCTCTTTTGCCTATTGAATACCAAAATAGCTGCCGGTATGCCCGTGCCAAAAAACAGGTTGGCAGGCAAGCCAATCACGGCTTCGAGCAGGTTTTCTTCAATGGTGCGTTGGCGTATGCGGCCTTCGCTGCTGCCACGAAACAATACGCCATGCGGCACCACCACACCTGCTTTGCCGTTTTCGTTCAATGTTTCTATCATGTGGCTGATAAATGCCCAGTCGCCTTTGCTTTTGGGCGGCACACCTCTCCAGAAACGATTGTATTTATCTGTTTCAGGGTCGTAGCTGATCGTGGTTTTGTCGCCATCCTTATCTTCTACTTTGCCCCATTTGTCCAAAGAAAAAGGTGGGTTTGCCACAACGGTATCAAACTTCATCAGTTGGTCGCCTTCTTTCAGTTTAGGGTTGCGGATGGTATCACCCCAGCGGATGGTGGCATTATCAAACCCATGCAAAAACATATTCATCACAGCCAATGCCCAGGTACTGCCATTGGCTTCCTGCCCATAGAGTGAAAAATTATCGGAGCCAACTTCTTGTCCGGCCTTGATTAGCAAGGAGCCTGAACCGCAGGTAGGATCGCAAATGCGGGAACCCGGCTTGCTTTGTGTAAGCCTGGCAAGCAAAGTAGATACTTCGCCAGGTGTGTAAAATTCGCCCGCCTTTTTTCCGGCATCACTGGCAAAGTTGGAAATCAGATATTCATAAGCACCCCCAATAATATCATTACCTTCCATATGAGAAGGACGTAAATCCAGTGCTTCTTTATTAAAGTCGAGCAACAGGTTTTTTAATCGGGTGTTTTTGTCTTTGGGTTCACCCAGCTTGCTGGTGTTAAAATCAATATTCTGAAATATACCAGCGCCATCTTCGCTATACAGCTTTTCACGATTGGCTTCTTCCAAATCCGTCAATGCAATATTGATGAGTTCTCCAATATTGGCTTCATTTCTGGATTCGTATAAAAATTTAAAGTGGCTATGTTCCGGCACTATAAAGCGTTCGTGCTGCATGGCACGTTTGGCACGTTCCACATCACCGTTGTACTTTTTCAGGTAGCCTTCCATTTTATCGTCATGCACATCGCTAAGGTATTTTAAGAACAGCATGGTCAATACATAGTCTTTATAAACGCTGGGGTCAATACTACCTCTAAAGGTGTCGCAAGCTTTCCAAACTGCATCGTTGATGTCTTTCTGAGTTATTTTGGCCATTGTGTTTATTTTATTGCGTTGATGATTTGTTTCTGGATTTTAGCTTCTCTAAGCTCCCTAAGCCTGTTTTGGATTTCGTTTTCTCTACGCATAAG
>JALOMU010000292.1 GCA_025455285.1 Flavihumibacter sp. | reverse complement strand
GCGTTCTATCGATTCCAACAGTCAGCCCGACTATCGCGAGAAACTGGAAGAAGAACTGAAAGAACTCCGCGAGAGTGAAATGTGGCAGGCTGGTAAGACAGTACGGAGTCTGCGTCCTGAAAATCAGGCCAAGTAAAATAAGTGAGACGTCAGACGTGAGACGTGAGAAGATTGTCTCACATCTCACATCTCACGTCTCACATCTCACCTTAAAACTCAAAGTCATTCAAGTTAGCTCCATACTCGACTTCCACAAAGCAGCGCATCGCCTGAAGAAGGTGATTAAAAAAACACCGCTGACCTACAACGCCAATTTATCGCGGCGGTATAACTGTCATGTCTACCTGAAAAGGGAAGACCTGCAGGTAGTGAGAAGTTATAAGTTGAGAGGAGCTTACAATATGATGAGCAGCCTGCCGCAGGAACAACTTCGCAAAGGAGTGGTATGCGCCAGTGCCGGCAACCATGCCCAGGGATTTGCATTCAGTTGCAAAGAACTCAAGGTTAAGGGAGTGATTTTCATGCCCATCATAACCCCCAATCAGAAAGTCAGCCAGACAAAAATGTTTGGGGAACACTGGATTGAAGTACGCCTGACAGGAGATACCTTCGACGACTGTGCAGCAGCGGCCAAAGCTTATACGGAGGCCAATCAAATGGTATTCATTCCACCCTTTGATGATGAGCGCATCATAGAGGGACAGGGAACAGTTGGCGTTGAAATCCTGGAAGAACTAAACGATCCTGATTTTGTTTTTATCCCGGTTGGTGGTGGCGGACTTTCCGCCGGCGTTGGTAAATATCTCCAAATCTACTCCCCTGCCACTCAAGTTATTGGGGTAGAGCCGGAAGGAGCTCCCTCTATGTACCAGGCGCTTAAAGAAGGCGAACCTGTAACCCTCGACAATATTGAACGATTTGTTGATGGTGCTGCAGTAAAACGGGTTGGTGAAAAGACCTTCCCGATCTGCCAGGAAGTATTAAGAGATATGCTGCTGGTACCGGAGGGAAGGGTTTGTGCGGAAATCCTGAAACTCTACAACGAGGATGCCATCGTGGTAGAACCTGCAGGAGCCCTCTCCATAGCTGCCCTGGACCAATATGCCGACCAGATACAGGGTAAAAAAGTGGTCTGCATTGTATCCGGCAGCAACAACGATATTGACAGAATGCAGGAAATTAAGGAGAGAGCCCTTCAATACGAGGGACTCAAACATTATTTCCTCATCCGCTTTGCACAACGCCCCGGCGCATTGAAAGAATTTGTAAATTTTGTCCTGGGTCCATCAGACGATATTACCCGGTTCGAATACATCCAGAAACACAACAAGGAAACAGGACCCGCATTGGTTGGAATTGAACTTAAAAGCCCGACAGATTACCATATCCTGCTGAAAAATATGCAGCAGTACCATATCAATTACACAGAATTGAATAAAGACGATAATCTTTTTGGATACCTCGTCTGAATATTCAATTCTGTCTAACAGAAGGTATTTTTTATTGAAAATTTTCTAAACTGCATTATCAACGATGGCAAGCAACCAGGGTTTATACCATCCCTCTTTTGAGCGCGACGCATGTGGGATCGGTTTTGTGGCAAACATCAAAAGCAACAAATCTCATCAAATTATTTCGGATGCATTGACCGTATTGGAAAATATGGAGCATCGGGGTGCCTGCGGCTGTGAAGCCAATACCGGCGACGGCGCTGGTATCATGATCCAGGTACCTCATGAATTCTATTTTGATGAGTGTGTGAAACTGGGATTTCACCTTCCCTCCTTCGGTCGTTATGGGGTTGGTGTTTTATTCTTTCCGAGGGAAATCCGCCTGCGTGAAGAATGCAGAGATATCTTCAACCGGGCAGCTGAGAAACTCGGACTTGAAATTATTGGTTACCGCAAGGTGCCAGTGAATACAGAGGGAATTGGTGCAACCGCTTTGAGTGTGGAACCGGAAATGGAGCATGTATTCATTGCCTGTCCGGATCATATTAACAACCCCGATGAGTTCGAACGCAAACTCTTTATCCTGCGTAATTACGCCAGCCATACCATTAACAATACGGTAAAGAAAGATGCTATTGGATTTTACATTGCATCGCTTTCCTACAAAACGGTAGTTTACAAAGGACAGCTTACCAGTAACCAGGTACGTGGTTATTTCCCCGACCTGAATGACAAAAGGCTGGTGAGTGCATTTGGTTTAGTACACTCTCGTTTTGCCACCAACACCTTCCCCTCCTGGAAGTTGGCACAACCTTTCCGCTTTATCGCGCACAATGGTGAAATCAATACGGTGCAGGGTAACCTGAACTGGCTTCGCACCAATGAAAAAGGATTTACCTCTCCCTACTTTACCAAGGAGGAAATGGATCTGCTGCTGCCCATCGTAACAGATGGACAATCAGATTCCGCCTGCCTGGATAACATGATTGAATTGTTGACTTTATCAGGTCGCTCTTTACCACATGTAATGATGATGCTGATTCCTGAAGCATGGGATGGTAATGAGAGTATGGATCCTGTTAAAAAAGCATTTTATGAGTTCCATGCATCCTTTATGGAACCCTGGGATGGTCCAGCTTCTATCTCTTTCACAGATGGAAAAATTATTGGTGCCACCCTCGACCGGAATGGTCTTCGCCCCTCACGATATTGCGTTACTAATGATGATCGCGTAATCATGGCTTCTGAAACCGGAGCCTTGCCAGTTGATCCTTCCATCGTAATAGAAAAGGGTCGCCTGCAGCCAGGTAAGATGTTCGTGGTAGATATGGAACAGGGCCGCATCATCAGTGATACCGAATTAAAAGAACAAATCTGCTCTCAGAAACCATATGGAGAGTGGTTGAATAAATATAAGATCCGCCTGGAAGAATTGCCCGAGCCGAGAGTATTGTTTACGCACCTCGAACACGACCAGGTATTCAAATACCAGAAAGCCTTTGGTTATTCCACCGAAGATCTTGAAACCATCATTGCGCCGATGTCAATTGATGGCAAAGAGCCGGTAGGTTCAATGGGTACAGATACTCCACTTGCTATATTGAGTGATCAGCCGCAACACCTCAGTAGTTATTTCAAACAACTTTTTGCACAGGTAACCAATCCGCCAATTGATCCAATTCGTGAGCGACTGGTTATGTCACTCGCCACCTTTGTTGGCAACAATGGAAACCTGCTCACAGAAGAACCACTTGCCGCTCACAGTGTTGCATTGAAACACCCGGTTTTGAACAATCATGAACTGGAAAAAATCAGAAGTATTGATACGGGAATTTTCCAGGCCAAAACACTGCAATGTTATTTCCGCGCCGATGGCAAACCCGGATCACTGCAGAAGGCATTGGATCGTATATGCCGCTATGCAGTAGATGCTGCGCAAGACGGATTTGAAGTATTGATACTTTCTGACCGTGCGATTGATTCGGATCACGCACCCATTCCATCTTTGCTTGCCACTGCAGCGATTCATCATCACCTGATAAGAAAAGGGCTGCGCGGACAAGTAGGATTGGTAGTAGAAGCCGGCGATGTATGGGAAGTACATCATTTCGCCTGTTTGATTGGATTTGGTGCTACCGCGATTAACCCCTACCTGGCCTTGTCAACCATTCGTGATCTGCGACTGAACGGCAAACTTGAAACGAGTTTGGATCCGGATCAGCTCAAGAAAAATTATATCAAAGCAGTTAATGAAGGACTGCTGAAAGTATTCTCTAAGATGGGAATCTCTACCCTGCAATCTTACCAGGGTGCACAGATTTTTGAGATCATTGGTTTGAATAAAACAGTAGTTGATAAATACTTCACTGGTGCCACTTCCCGCATCGAAGGCATGGGACTGGATGAAATTGCGAGAGAAGCATTAGCTAAACATTTCCTTGCGTTTAGTAAAAAAGAAATTCCGGTAGATCGCCTGCCGGTTGGAGGTGTGTACCAGTGGAAGCGCAAAGGAGAATTCCATTTATTCAATCCGCAAACCATTCACTTGTTGCAGTATTCAACCAGGATGAATGATTACGGGACATATAAAAAATATGCAAAGCTGGTAAATGATCAGGGCGTTAAAGCCGCCACACTCAGAAGCCAGTTGCAGTTTAAAACCAATCGTCCGTCTATTTCCATTGATGAAGTTGAATCTGCTGAAAGCATCATGAAACGATTTGCAACTGGTGCAATGAGTTTCGGATCGATCTCACACGAAGCACATTCAACGCTAGCCATTGCGATGAATCGTATCGGTGCAAAATCCAATACAGGGGAAGGCGGTGAAGATGTATTACGATATGAGACCATGGAAAATGGAGATTCCATGCGCAGTGCAATCAAACAGGTAGCATCGGGTCGCTTTGGAGTGACCAGTTATTATCTGACGATGGCAGATGAATTGCAGATCAAAATGGCACAGGGTGCCAAGCCGGGAGAAGGTGGTCAGTTACCCGGACATAAAGTTGATGAATGGATCGGTAAGGTTCGGCATTCTACTCCGGGTGTAGGATTGATTTCACCACCACCGCATCACGATATTTATAGTATTGAAGATCTGGCGCAGTTGATATATGATTTGAAAAATTCCAACCGGGCGGCACGCATCAGTGTGAAGCTGGTAAGTAAAGCTGGTGTGGGAACCATTGCTGCCGGTGTAGCGAAAGCAAAAGCGGATGTAATTCTGATTGCTGGTCACGATGGCGGTACGGGAGCCTCTCCTATCAGTTCTATCAAACATGCAGGATTACCCTGGGAACTGGGATTGGCTGAATCGCACCAGACCTTGCTGAAAAACAAACTCAGGAGTAGAGTGGTGTTACAGGCAGACGGACAGATGCGTACAGGTCGAGACATCGCGATAGCAACCTTATTAGGTGCAGAAGAATGGGGCATTGCAACTGCAGCATTGGTTGTGGAAGGTTGTATCATGATGCGTAAGTGTCATTTGAATACTTGTCCGGTTGGTGTAGCTACACAAGACCCGGAGCTAAGAAAACGCTTTACCGGAAATGCGGATCATGTGGTGAATTTCTTCCGTTTTATTACGGAAGATCTGAGAGAGATCATGGCAGAGTTGGGATTCAGAACCATCAATGAAATGGTGGGACAAGTAGATTTCCTGGAAGCAAAAACGGATATAACACATTGGAAATACAAAGGGCTTGATCTTTCTCCTGTGTTGTATAAAGAACCTGCGT
>JALOMU010000291.1 GCA_025455285.1 Flavihumibacter sp. | reverse complement strand
AATGGGGGTGGCGAAACAGGTGAAGGATAAAATGTTGAAAACTTTGTTTTTGGATTTGGACTTATCCACTTATTTTGGCATATATGGATCACCCCTACTCCACTCTCCAAACGATTTATAATATTGTCAAGGATGACCCGGATCCGACCAGTTATCCCTGTAAACCGGCCCAGATCATCGTACGCCAGTTTTTACCATGGGATACCATCCTTGAACATATTCACCAGTTAACCCGGGAGGGATTGGTTGAACTGCAGCAGCAGGAGCGTTTTACCCTGGTTAAGATCACCCATAAAGGTTTTGCTTTATGCAGTTCCGGCGGTAAAGCAGCAGAATTGAACATGAGTGCCTGAGTTAAAAAACATTTTCGATACTTAGCCCATAATTAAAGAGCAAGTTCTCAGATTCCGTGAAATTCACTTTGTTATAGGTTAGCCCTACTGTCAGGCTCAGCCATTTTTTCAACCTGAAAGAAACTGTGTTGGTTGTCCGCAGAATATAATCTTGCCCATCTGCAAAAGATTGTTGCCAGAAATGCACCCCATCGAGCGTTATTAGTTCATGAATAACCAAACGGTTTTTAAACCGAAAAGAATTCCGGAGGGTTTCATAACCGGTTCTGCCATATTTATCAGGTTCCCGTAACGCTGATTTCTCGTACAGCAGGCCATTGGAAAGAACCAGATTTAGCTTGCTTGAATTAACCAGGGTATATCCAAGTCCGCCTCCAAACTGGTAACGGTCGTAGAGTTTTAAGGAAAGACTTTTTTCATATCCGGCAAGGCCCCAGTAATAAAGTTTACGGGTATGTTTGAATAGATCAGCATCTACAATAAATAAAAAATCATTATTGGTTTTACGTATTGGGTTCTCTCCGTAAATCCAGTTGCTAAATGCATTAACCGTTAATATTTTTTTATCAACACTGAAGCGAAGTGAGTTATTGAAAATGTAAGTAGTGCCATTCACAGCAGTACGATTGATATTTCCTGTGCCGGTAAATCCTAAACGGTAGATGGTAGTATCCGGCTCTTTCTTAAAAACGCTGTCTTCATTTTGGGCGATGCCCTGAAAAGATAGCAGCATCCATCCGAGCAGCATTCCGATTGTCCTCATGATTCTGCTGTTGGTGAGCCGCAAAAATAAAAAATTCAGCGGCTAAGGGTACCCTAATAATTTAAGTTATTCGAAGTTTATCGAACGGATTCCCTTTCAATAATTTGAGTCGGTAATACAATATGGGATGGCTCTGTGCCCGAATGTTCTATTTGCCTTACCAGCACCTCTACTGCTTTTTTAGCCATTTGTTTAATCGGCTGGCTCATGACTGTTATACCAGGTTTTCCCAGGCGAAACAAATCATTGTCATCAAAACAAATTACCGAAACCTGTTCCGGCACAGTAATTCCCATATTGCTGAAAGCTTCCAGGCCGGCTACTCCAAGGTTATTTGACGTAAAAAAAACGGCATCAAAATTAGCTTTTTGCTTGTTGAAAAATTGTGCCAGTTCTTTTACCTGCTTCTGTTCAGGCCAACCAAAGGGAATTTTTTTTACCAGGCTCTTTTCAAACACCAGTCCATTTTTCTTAAGCCCTTCCATATAACCGTTAATCCGTTGCTGCATCTGGATCTGATCTGTATCATTGGTTACGAGCGCAATTTTCCGGTTTCCTTTGTAGGCCAGGTGATTCACTGCTTCCAGGCTGCCATTAAAATTATCTACAGTAACATAATTTGAATTCAGATCCGGGAAATAGCGGTCTATCAGTACTGTTGGCCGTTTTTCATCAATGAGTTTTTCCAGTTCCGGCAACATGAAAGTGGTGGGAGCAATTATATATCCATCCATATGTTTATCGACCAGCATATTCAGGATATTCCTGCTCTTACCCTCATTGTTTTCACTGCTGCAAAACATTACGGTATAGCCTTTTTTGTCTGCTTCCTCTTCCACCACTTTGGCCAGGTGACCGAAGAAATAGTTGGAGATATCATCCACAATCAGCCCGATGGTATTGGTTTTGCCAGTACGCAAGCCCTTCGCAAAATGATTGGGACGGTATTGCATTTTCTCGGCCAGCTTCTCAACCTTAAGGGCCATGCCTTCACTGATCTTCATCTCCCGGGCTCTTCCATTCAGCACAATGGAAACCGTAGTTGCCGAAACACCGGCAGCTGCAGCAATGTCTTTTATGGATACTTTTTTAGCCATGGAGTCACTCTAACCCGGCATAGTTACAAAATAGCTTTTACTTCCGCGATGCTTACGGGTCTTTTTTTCTCTACTGACCATTTGGCCGCTGTGGCAATCACTACCGCTTCGAGCCCATCCTGCCCGCTTACCGGAATTGGCTGGTTATTTTGCAGGGCTTCAATAAAAAACTTCATTTCATTGAGGTAAGAAGCAGCATATCGATCCATGAAAAAATCAAGAGGAAGAGATTGATGTATGCCCTGTTTATCATACACAATATTGCGGTTATGCAGGTTATTCTCTACCTGCAACATGCCTTTATTGCCAAAAATCTCCATTCGCTGATCGTACCCATAGATAGCTTCCCTGCTGTTATCAATAACTGCATAGGAATCATCTTCAAAGATCAGGGTAGTGAGCGCGGTATCAATATCGCCTGCCTCTCCAACTTTGGGATCAACCAGAACCCGACCCCTGGCATATACTTCCTTTACTTCCTTTTGCATGATATAACGTACCATATCAAAATCATGAATCACCATATCCATGAAGAGTCCCCCTGAATTTTTGATATAATCAATCGGCGGTAATCCCGGATCCCTACTGGTAATCTTGACAATCTGAACGTCCCCGATCCTGCCTTCTTTTATCTGCCTTTGTGCATGCAGAAAATCCGGATCAAACCGGCGGTTGAAACCAAGCATCATTTTGATACCGGTACTTTGTACCTGGTCAACCAACTGTTTGGTGGTTTCCAGGGAAAGGTCTACCGGCTTTTCACAAAAAATATGTTTGCCATACTGCAGGGCAAGACGAATCATATCAGCATGGGTACTGGTGGGTGTACAAATCAATACGGCATCCACTTCCGGGTTTTCTACCAGCGATGCTGCATCCCGGGAGAAGGGTATCTTGCCATACTCACGGGCAAACTGCTCCGGATTATAATCACGGTCAGCAACACCCGAAATATGTACTTCCGGGAAATGGCGCAAAATATTATTCAGGTGGATCTTTCCAATGCGACCCATTCCGATCAGTACAAGAGATAATTTTTTCATATTGATTTTGTGCTTGATTTATTTGCTTGATTAGAGTTGAATGGAAGCCAGGTATTGACGATTCTTTCGGGCACATTCCAATGGCTGTCCCATGCCGGGCAATACATCCTGCTCCACCACTATCCAGTCGTTATAACCCTCATCCTGCAAGAGCGTTTTAATGGCTTCAAATGGGACCGCCCCTTTTCCCAACTCACAGAAAACTCCGTTTTGTACCGATTGAAAATAATCCCAGTTTTCATTCGCTGCTTTGTCCCGTACCAGCGGATCAAAATCCTTGAAATGAACATGCCAGATCCTATCAAAATGTTTTTTAATGAAGCCAACCGGATCCGTTCCTCCCCCCAGCATATAATGACCGGTATCAAAACAAAGTCCGAGTACCGAAGGGTCTGATCCTTCCAGCAACCATTCAATTTCCTGAGGCGTTTCTACATAACCGGCACCGTGATGATGGAGTCCGGAGGCACTCCAGCTT
>JALOMU010000290.1 GCA_025455285.1 Flavihumibacter sp. | reverse complement strand
GTGGCATTGATAAAAAGTATTTCTGGCATTAGAGGAACGATCGGCGGTAATCCTACTGAAAACTTAACACCTCTTGATATTGTTCGTTTTGCTGCCGCCTATGGCAGTGTTTTATTAGAGAATCAAAAAACTGTTAAGGTTGTAATTGGAAGAGACGGACGAATTTCTGGTGAAATGGTCAGTCAGTTGGTAACACAAACGCTGGTGGGACTTGGTATCAACGTAGTTGACCTGGGACCCAGCACAACACCAACTGTAGAAATGGCGGTGGTTTGGGAAAAGGCAGATGGTGGCATTATTCTGACTGCCAGTCACAATCCAAAAGAATGGAATGCGCTGAAGCTATTGAACAGTGATGGTGAGTTCATTTCCGCTGAACTCGGGGCACGCGTACTAGAGCTGGCGGCCAATGAGAAATTTCAGTTCGCACCGGTTGATAAACTGGGTTCAGTTGTTATCAACAATAGCTATTTCGAAAAACATATACAGGCGGTACTGGATTACCCACTTGTGAATCGCGAATCCATTGCCGAAAAGCAGTTTAAAGTAGTAGTGGATGCTATCAATTCTACCGGTGCACTCGCAGTTCCACAACTATTAAATGCTTTGGGAGTGGAAGAAGTAATTGTGCTGAATGGAGAAGTAAACGGACGTTTTGCACACAATCCCGAACCTTTGCCCGAAAATTTATCTGCCTTAAGTGCGGAAGTAAAAAAACAGGGTGCTGCTTTGGGTATTGCAGTGGATCCGGATGTTGACAGGCTCTGTTTTGTCTGCGAAGATGGCAGCATGTTTGGGGAAGAATTCACCCTGGTGGCGGTTGCTGATTATGTGCTTTCGCATAGGAAAGGAAACACGGTTTCCAATATGTCATCCACCAAAGCGCTTAAGGAAATCACCATGCAGCATGGTGGTGAATATTTTCCTTCAGCAGTAGGTGAAGTGAATGTGGTGAAGAAGATGAAAGAAGTGAATGCAGTAATTGGTGGAGAAGGTAATGGTGGAATCATCGTGCCTGATTTTCATTATGGCCGTGATGCGCTTATCGGAATCGGACTTTTCCTGAGCGCGCTTGCACAACATAAAAACGGTATCAAATCTTTCCGTAACCGATATCCGGATTATTTCATCTCCAAGAATAAAATTGAGCTGGAGAAAGGAATCAATGTGAAAGAAATTTTTGAGCAGATTCAGAAGAAATACAAAAAGCAGCCGATCAATACGGAGGATGGATTGAAGATTGAATTTGAATCCGACTGGGTACACCTCAGGACCTCCAATACCGAACCCATTATCCGGATTTATGCGGAGAGTAATTTTGAAACTACTGCCAATAATATTGCTTTGCGCCTGATGCAGGACATTAAAGAATTCATTCAATAAATCCGAAGAGGGATTAATCAGAATAATTTTGGAAATTTGCGGCTCGCTGATACCAGCGGGCTTTTTTTATTTAAATCAAACTTGTGCAACGCATATATCTGGATAACGCAGCTACCACGGCCCTCGATCCGCTTGTTTTGGAAGCGATGATGCCTTACCTGACGGAGAGATTTGGTAATCCATCTTCTATTTATTCCTATGGGAGAGAAAGCCGGCTGGCTATTGAAAATGCCCGCAAGACGGTGGCCAAATTGCTGGGTGCACATCCTGCTGAGATTTTTTTCACCTCCGGTGGTACGGAAAGCAGTAATACGGCTATCCAGGCAGCCATTCTGGACCTTGGCTGTACCCATATCATAAGTTCCCCGATTGAGCATCATGCAACCCTTCATACAGTGGAGTACTTCCAGCAACGACACGGTACTGCTGTTAGCTGGATCCGGGTTTTACCAGACGGACATGTAGATCTTGGCCAACTCAGGGAGCTGCTTGCTGCCCATGATGGGAAATCATTGGTAACATTGATGCACGCGAACAATGAAATTGGTAACCTGACAGATATTCATAAAGTAGGGGAGATCTGTAAAGAGTTCAATGCTATTTTTCATTCGGATACGGTTCAAACTGTGGGGCATTATCCTTTTGATCTGCGCAATACACCGGTTCATTTTATTACAGGAGCCGGACATAAATTTCATGGCCCGAAAGGAGTAGGCATCTTATACATCAATGAAAATGTACAGATCAAACCTTTTATTCATGGCGGATCACAGGAGCGCAACATGCGCGCGGGTACAGAAAACCTCTATGGTATTGTGGGGTTTGCCAAAGCCCTGGAACTGGCAATGACCAACTATGAAAAAGACAGCGCCTATATCGGGGAATTGAAAGCTTATATGGCGCAGCAATTGCTGAAAGAAATTCCGGAGACCTCCATTAATGGCGATTGTTTTGGCAAGAGTTTGTATACGGTACTGAATGTGGCATTCCCCAAAACAGAGAAATCCGAAATGTTGCTCTTTAATCTCGATATCAATGGTATCTGTGCCTCCGGCGGAAGTGCCTGTACCAGTGGCGCTGATTTGGGATCACATGTGATACGTGCTTTCAACAACGATCCCAATAAAGTGGCGGTTCGCTTTTCATTCAGCAAACACAATACAAAGCAAGAAATCGATCAGGTTATTGTGAAACTGAAGGGGATGTTTTAAGGATGCTGAATAGTAATTCCGGTTCATTGGTAGTGATCATGGGAAACCCTTTTTCAAGAAAATAGCGGAGCAGTTTTTCATCGTTTACAGTCCATACGTTCAGTACCATGCCCTGTTTTTTGGCATCTGCTATCCAGTTTTCATTTTTCTGAAATACTGAATAATGATAATCCAATCCGGGCATGCCATCTTTTTTCAATTCATCCGGTGATTTATTTCCATTTAAAAACTGCACATGCGCGGTTGGGTCCAGTTGCCGCACCGTCAGGAGGATATTATAATCGAAACTGATATAATTGGCCCATGCCTGTGCCCCCAGTTCATGTACCAGTTCCAATGTCTTACGGGCACGAATAACCGCACGTTCAGCACCCTTGTCTGTAGGTTTGATCTCCACAATCAGTTTGGTGCCATATTGTTTCATGCCTTCTTCCAGGTAGGAGCGAAGTGTTGGTAAAATTTCTCCATTGTCCAGTCTTTCCTGGGATAACTCTGAATAAGTATAATCTTCAATTGCTTTTCCTTTAAAATGCGCATCATGATTCACTACCAGGCTATCATCCTTTGTCATATGCACATCAAATTCAGAACCCGCACAACCCACTTTAACTGCCTGCTGCAGGGCTTTAATTGAGTTTTCAGTAGTTGGTAATGTTTTCCAGGCTCCTCTATGTGCAATAACCGGATTGCGATGAAACTGATCATGTAAAATCCGGAAGGCTTTCTTTTCCGGCTTTCCATCCAGCAGGTAGGCCAGTTCTACTGTGAGTTCTTTCTTTTCCCTGATGGCTTGTTCTCCCTTTTTGGTAAGCCGCAACTGGCCTTTTTTCCAGGTGAAAAAATCTCCGTTGGATACCACTTCCACTTTTTCAAATTCACCATTGATCAGTTTGCCGATTTCGGCTTTGCCACTATATGTATAATTGGAAAGTGTTACCATTTTTGCCGGTGCGGTGTTAGCCTTTACTGCCATTGTCAGCAACAATACTGCAATATTTAGGAGAACTGTTTTCATACAAGCAAGTTAACCAATCAGCGGATCATGTTTTTGATTTCCTGCAATTTTAATAATGCTTCAACGGGAGTAAGCCGATTGATATCCAGGCCTTCCAGCAGGATTCTAATGCTTTCAAAGGTCTGACTGT
>JALOMU010000289.1 GCA_025455285.1 Flavihumibacter sp. | reverse complement strand
ACCCAAATGGTATCAGCTTCCGGTGCCGTTTCAAAATAGCTTAGCAGGGCCGCCAGCTTATCATTGGTTTTGGTACTGGAACCCAGTTGCTGCACCAGTTCAGCAAACAGGCGCATACCGTTAAGGTTATTCCTGTTCTTCGGTTCCATAATCTGTTTGAATTTCTTTTGCTTCGATTCCCTGCTCAGTTAAATACCTCGAGAAAGCTGCCTGGAAACCATGGGTTACATATACGGCAGATGCCCCGGTTGCTTTGACTGCAGTTTTCAATCCATTCCAGTCGGCATGATCACTTAACACAAATCCGGCATCCACATTTCTTCTGCGGGCATTTCCTCTGACCTGCATCCAGCCACTGCAAACAGCTACTTTTGCCGCGCCGAATTTCTTCAGCCAACTACTGCCATCCGCACTGGGCGGTGCTACTACTATCGATCCCTTCAGTTGATTTCGGTTAGGCTCGACCGGTACACGTACTACCGGTGTTAAATTCCATCCTGCCTGTATCAGGGTTTCCTGCACATTGGCGATTGCACCATGAGCATAAATGGGCTGTTGCAGGGGAGCTAAACAACTGATTACGCGTTGCGCTTTTCCCAGGCTATACGCAAGCAATACAGAACTGTATCCTGCTGCCTGGTTATCCAGCACCCATTGCCTGATTTGCTGGTATATAATTTCCTGGTCTTCCCATTGGTAGATGGGCAAGCCAAATGTAGATTCTGTTACAAAATGATGACAGGGTACCGGTTCGAATGGACCACTGATGCCATCCGGTACTACTTTATAATCGCCACTGACTACCCAAACTTCTCCTTTGTATTCCACCCGCACCTGGGAGGAACCGATGATATGTCCGGCTGGATGCAAACTTATCCTGACACCATTTATATCGAGTTGCTCTCCCCAGGACAGCGATTGTACGTCCACCGGTCCCAGTCTTAATTGCAGAAGTGGGGCAGTATCCGGGTGACAGAGATAGTGTTTGCTTCCCCAGCGCGCATGATCACTGTGGGCATGTGTGATGACTGCCTTCTCCACAGGCTTCCAGGGGTCGATGTAGAAGCCTCCTGGGGAGCAATAGATACCTGAGGGAGTAAAACTGAGCATGGAAAGAGTGAATGGGGTGAATAAGGTCAATAATGTGAATATGGTGAATTATGAATTACGGGAGCGGCGGCAGCGTTCACTGCAATATTTCACTTCATCCCAAACCGCGGCCCATTTTTTTCTCCAGGTAAAAGGGCGATTACAGGTAATGCAAATCTTTTGTGGCAGATTGGCTTTTTTGACTTGCTTCATAACCTATTAACAACCCTTTAGCCGGGAAGGTTTATGCAAAAGCCAGGCCCGCCTTAATTCACAGTCGTGATCGTTCCATTCAGGAGTTTGACCACATACATTTTTTTGTTTTCGAAATAATCCAGTTGTTGTTGCTGCTTATTGAGTAATACAGGCTGGATATCAAAATCAGTGAAGACCTGGTATTTTTTTTCTCCGAGTCCCAACGCGAGATTGGGTCCCTGGTCCGCTACCATTTTTCCAAAGCGATACATTACTTCATACCCGCGGAATACCATATCACTGGGGCGTGCAAATAACTTGTCGCGGAAATGATTGGTGATGGATACACTCAAAGAATCGGTCCGAACAGGATTGAACGGAATGGTATAAAAGATTTCGAGGTCTTTGTATTCAACACTTTCAAAATCACGGATGCCATCCCAGGTGGGCATGCCCATTATCTGAACCGGATAGGTTTTATTGAGTTCTGCTAAATGTCCGGCAAGTTTACGGGCAAACTGTACATCCAGGCTACCGGCAACTGCCAGTGTATTTTTGGTACTATCCAGGTAGGGAAGCAAATTAGCAGCTTCAAAATCTGTTGGAAGAGTTACATATTTCAGTTTCAATAAGGAACCTTGTTTGGATTTCTCCACATCATTCAAGTATCCTTTTAAGCGGGTTTCCTGTGCGCCATTTCTTGTGAAAACAATGATGGAGGCCTGGTTTCTTTTTTTCTCGAGGTATTCATAAATACCCTGAGCATGGGTAGCCAGTGTGCTATTGAGAATCACCATGTAGGGATTGTTCGTGATGCCTGCATCATTAGGCAGGTTTACATTCACAAAAGGCACCTGCTTTTTATTCGCAAAATCAGCCCAGGGTCTGATTTCGTTATTGGCAATATGCCCAACCAGCAGGTTGGCATTTTGCACAGCGGGCTCCTGCATCAGCGTCTGCAGATTTTTATTCGAACGGGTATCAATCACATTAACATCCAGCTCTACGTTTTCCTTATTAAGGGAATCAATAGCCAGCTGAACTCCTTCATAGAATTCAAGTCCGGGTAATAAATAACGCGGAAACTGTTTCCCAAAGCGATATTGTCCTCCTGCATCAAAAGCGGAATCGAGGTACAGCGGTAGCAGGAAAGTTACTACCTGCTTTTTTTTAGTTAGTTGTTGTGGCAGGGTTACCAGTGCGCTATCCTGGGCAAGTACCCGGACAATCATTGAACTTATCAAAACAACCGTAAGAAAAAAGAGCCTGCTGTAGTTGCGCATGTGCCTTGGGTTTAGTTACTTATTCCCATTCGATGGTAGCTGGCGGTTTACTGCTGATATCGTACACCACCCGGTTGATACCCCGAACATTGTTGATTATATCACTCGAAATATGTGCCAGAAAATCATAGGGCAGATGAGCCCAGTCGGCAGTCATTCCATCTACGGAAGTTACTGCTCTTAGCGCAACGGTGTATTCATATGTTCTTTCATCACCCATAACTCCTACACTCTTTACCGGCAGCAGGATGGCGCCTGCCTGCCATACTGATTTATATAAGTTGTGTTCTTTGAGTCCGGAGATGTATCGGTGATCAGCTTCCTGCAGCAGTTTAACTTTTTCTTCTGTTATTTCACCGAGGATACGAATAGCCAGTCCAGGGCCTGGGAAAGGATGACGATCAATTAATTCGTCCGGGATTCCAAGCTCGCGACCTACTTTTCTTACTTCATCTTTGAAAAGATAGCGCAGTGGCTCTACCAGCTCCAGGTGCATCTGCTCTGGTAATCCACCCACATTGTGGTGAGATTTTATGGTTACAGAAGGACCGTGAACAGAAACACTTTCAATCACATCCGGGTAAATCGTTCCCTGGCCCAGTAATTCAATACCTTCCACCTGTTTGGCTTCTTCCTGGAAAACATCAATGAATAATTTTCCAATCACTTTGCGTTTGGCCTCCGGATCCGTTTTACCTGCCAGATCAGTATAAAAACGATCTTTTGCATCCACCCCTTTTACATTGAGGTGGAGATTGTCTTTATAGGTTTTTAATACCTGCTCGAATTCACCTTTTCTGAGCACGCCGTTATCAACGAAAATGCCATAGAGCCGGTCTCCAATAGCTTTTGAAATCAGTGTTGCGGCCACGGTACTGTCCACCCCACCACTGAGAGCCATGATCACTTTACGATCACCGATCTGTTTTTGCAGGGCGGCAACTGTATCTGAAATGAAATGTGCTGGAGTCCAGTCCTGCGCGCAACCTCTTTTTTGCGAAATGCTGCAATGGGAATGGATTGCGTATCAGCCAGCAGTTCAAATCCGGCGGGGATTTCTTTCACACTGTCTGCGTGACTCATCCACACCTGGCTTTGTTTGGACATGCCTTCAAAAATCCGGTCATCTTTAAGAATTTGAAGGATGGCCCGGCCATATTCACGCTTGCTGCTTTTTTCTACCCTGCCTCCAAATTTTTTTGCCGTCAGTTGGGCACCATAACATACTCCCAAAACCGGAAGGCGGGAAATCATGGACTGAATATCCACATCCGGTGCATTTTCATCATTCACTGAAAAAGGAGATCCTGACAGGATAATCCCTTTTAAACCAGGTTCAAATTCGAAGGGTTTGTGATAGGGGATGATTTCACAATATACATTGGCCTCCCGTACAGCCCTGGCAATCAATTGGGTATATTGAGAGCCAAAATCGAGGATGAGAATTTTTTCAGTCATGGTGGCGCGAAGTTACAATCTTTTTCCAGCCCTTCAGATTCCGGTAACTTTTTACAGGAACGGGCGTCTAAGACTATAAATATTTTGTTCTTTTGACTAAACAGCCTCACATGAAAAAAATTTTAATGGCAGCTCTGCTTGTCAGCCTCGTTTTTACCGCCTGCATGTTCAATACCGGAAAAAAAGTAAGGGGTGATGGAAATAGTACCAGTTCCAATCGTACACCTGGTTCCTTCTCCGCTGTTGAGCAAAAAGGTTCTTTTGATGTGGAACTGCTGGTAGGAGATCAACATGCTGTGATG
>JALOMU010000288.1 GCA_025455285.1 Flavihumibacter sp. | reverse complement strand
ACCGGCCCCTAAAACAGCTATTTTCATGCAAACAATTTCCGGCAATCTAAAAATTCTGACGCATTTTTAAGGATGGAAACAATCTGGGAGCAATTCCTGACTGGCCTGATGCAAACATCCGCACTCGAATTCATTGCGGTCATTACCGGTATTGCCAGTGTCTTATATAGCCGGAATGAAAATATTCTACTGTACCCGGTTGGCCTGATCAGCACCACTATTTTCATCTACCTAAGTGTCAAAGGACATCTATATGGTGAGGCAAGCGTTAACCTTTACTATACCATCATGAGCATATATGGCTGGTGGTTATGGGCAAAAAAAACACCCGATCTCCGGCCGGAACTTAACATAACCCAATCCAATCGGCGCGATTGGATGAACCAGATTCTGTTTTTTCTGTTTTCTTATGCGGTTCTTTATATTAGTCTGACCTGGTTGAAAAAAGAATTCGCTCCGGAAGCAATTCCCTGGGCGGATGCCTTCGCGAGCGCCAGTGCCTATACGGGTATGTGGCTGATGGCGAGAAAAAAGGTAGAAAGCTGGTACTGGTGGATCATTACAGATATTGCATCTGTGCCTCTCTACTTTTCAAAGGGATATGTATTCACTGGCTTTCAGTTTGTGATTCTTACCCTGCTGGCCATTTCCGGGCTCCAATCTTGGAAACGTAAAAGTCAAAGCAGTAAATTGCCGACCTAATGATGAAGAAAATTGTGATAGTGGGCCCTGAGTCAACAGGGAAAAGCACCCTCTCACAGGAACTCTCACAGCATTATGCCAATCATTTCCCATCTGCCTGGGTACCGGAATATGCTCGAGAATTCCTGGCTGAGCTGAATCGTCCCTATGCCTATGAAGATCTGGTCACAATCGCAAAGGGACAGCTGGAACTGGAAGAACAGACAAGCCAGGCGCTGAAGGAAGCCTCAGGTAATCAGCCATCCCTCCTGTTTGTAGATACAGATATGATGGTGATGCAGGTTTGGTCGGAGTTTGTTTTTGATAGATGCGATCCCTTTATCCTTAATGAAGTCGTAAAGCGGAAGTATGATCATTACCTGTTAATGCAGACTGACTTGCCCTGGACCTATGATAAACTTCGTGAATATCCCGATCAGGAACGCAGGAATAAATTATTCCAGCATTATTATGATATTCTGCAAAGGCAATCTACTGGTTGGTCCATAGTATCCGGACTTGGAAAAAACCGCACAAATATGGCTATCCGCATAATAGATAACTTGCTTGCCGGCTAAGCTCCCCTATTTTTGTGGTTGAAAGCATGCAGCATGAACGTATTGACTTCTTCCATTCGCAGTCGGCCGGCTGCCTGGTTTTATATCGGCTGGTTGATCATCAACCTGATTCAGTCCTATGGTACCGAACTGTTGCATGATGAAGCCTATTATTGGGTTTACAGCCAATATCCTGCCTGGGGATATTTTGATCACCCTCCCATGATTGCGGTACTGATAAAATTGGGGTACCAGATATTTCCAAATGAACTGGGTGTACGCCTGATGATGGCACTCATGAATACCGCCACCCTCTGGTTGGTACACCAGTTGCTGATTAAAAAAGATGATCTACTGTTTTATGCATTGACCGCCTCTATGGGTGTTCTCCAAATTGGAGGCATTCTTGCCGTACCGGATATTCCACTTACTTTCTTTACTGCGCTGTTTTTCTGGCAATACAAACGTTTCCTGGAACAGGACAACTGGTTACAGGGACTACTCCTTGGAATCGTGATGGCTGGCATGCTTTACAGTAAATACCATGGAATACTTATCATTTTATTTACCTTGTTCAGCAATTGGAAACTTGTACGGAACCCACGGGCATGGATAGCCGTAATTATAGGTGTGCTGCTTTTCTTTCCGCATTTATACTGGCAATACCAGCATGATTTTCCCTCCGTATCCTATCACCTCAAGGAAAGAAATGCACCGGCCTATCAATTTGCCTTCACACTCGAATATGTGGCCGGCCAGATTCTGCTGGCAGGACCATTAATCGGATTCCTCTTGTTAAGATCGGCCAACAGGTATAAAAGCACTGACCTGCTGGCACGTGCGCTTCAATGGAGTATGTGGGGATTTTATGGCTTCTTTCTAATCAGCACACTTAAAGGCAGGGTGGAAGCCAACTGGACGGTTCCGGCACTGATCCCTGTTATTATACTTTCACATGCATGGATAAGCGAAAACCTATCCCAGCGCAAGTGGATCTTCAAACTCCTTGTACCGTCACTGGTATTAGTTGTACTTGTAAGGGTTTATACGCTGACCGATATTTCAGGTCTTACCCGCATATTCAAGGATGAAATGCATGGTAACCGGGAATGGGTCAAGGCAATTAAAGAGAAATCAAATGGACTCCCGGTTGTATTCCTGAACAGTTATCAGCGTCCTTCCAAATACTGGTTTTATTCAGGAGATACCAGTTTTGCTATCAATACCACCTATTACCGCAGGAATAATTATAATTTCTGGCCCATTGAAAAAGAATGGCAGAACAGGGAAGTTCTGGTAGTAGACAAAGACCTGGGAACAATTGATAACTCATTTGATATTCCCACACCTAGAGGAATTATACCTGCGCTGGTTATAGACAAGCTCCAATCCTTTTCCCATATCAGACTAAGCTTGTCAGACAAATCTGCAGGTTTTAAAAAAGGGCAACCAGTACAACTAACTTTTGAAGTAGATAAACATTCCATTAGTGAACTTCAGCAATTGCTGAAGGGTTCAGGCGTACCCAACGAATTGGTGGCCGACCTGTTTGTGGGTAAATCTATGGTACAGCGTTTATCACTTAATCCCTCCGAGCTTCAGGAAACCAAACTGACATTGACCAGCAGGGAAAATATTTCACTGCAACCGGGTAAGTATATCATGAAGTTGGGGATCGCTACTTCCCTGCCTAATCTATATTCTCAGAATAGTCCGGCTATTGTAATAAAGGTCAATTGATTAATTTTTTGAATTGGGGCCGATTATCGCTTTGATTTCTTCATCGCCTGCCAGATTATTCATCTGCCGCTGGATGATCCAGCCTCTGCCTGCTACATATTTACTTGCGGGCTGCACTTTGTATTTTTTGGGGCTTGGTAAACAAGCCGCTATTCGTGCTGCCTCTGATTTATTCAGTTTCGAGGCGGGTTTTTTGAAATAGGCCTGTGACGCAGCTTCAATTCCAAAGATGCCCGGGCCCATTTCACTTACATTCAGATACATTTCCAGGATTCGTTTTTTACCCCAGATCAATTCAATCATAAAGGTAAAATAGGTTTCAAGTCCCTTCCGGACCCAGGAACGGCCCTGCCATAGAAAAACATTTTTTGCAACCTGCTGACTGATGGTACTGGCCCCGCGAACCCGGTTGGGTTTTTTCTCATTGTACTTCATCGCCTTTTCAATGCTTTTCCAATCAAAACCAGAATGGTCGGCAAACAACTGGTCTTCGGAAGAAATAACCGCCAGTTTTGAATAGTAAGACATTTCCTCAAAATCCACATAATCCCTTTTTAGTCCATAGCCGCTTACCCAGTTAGAAAGTTGCGTAATTGTGATCGGAGGATTGATCCATTTCAAAAGGAGGATATACAGGAATTGCCCGATCACCAGGATGAGCAGTAGTTTTTTAAGAAATCGGCCTATGCGGGGGATTAATCCTTTTGTCTTCACGAAAGATCCAAAAATTGTTGCGGCTGCAATATAGGGAAAATGAGATGGCTGCTCAGTTTGTCAT
>JALOMU010000287.1 GCA_025455285.1 Flavihumibacter sp. | reverse complement strand
TTTTATGATAGTATAAGAAGTATGTCCCAAAGGGTTACAACCAAAATAGGGCGTGACTCTGTAGCGCTGCAGGATTCCATCCTTGCGATTGAAAAAAAGATTAATCAAGTGCAGATTGAATTTATCAGGCAACATCCTAATTCAGTCTTTAGTGCCAGTCTTTTAGGTAGCGTGGGCAAGAAAATACCTGTTGCCGTTACACAGGAGCTTTATTCTTTGTTGCCAATACAATTGCAACACTCCAGGTATGGACAATTGGTAAAAAAGTTGATTGATTTTAAACGAGAACTAAAAGTGGGAGATACTTATGTTGATTTTGAACAAAGAGGTACGGATGGTAAAATTGTAAGGCTCTCGGAACAGAAATATGAGTACCTGCTGCTGGAGTTCTGGTTTTCAAATTGCGGGCCTTGTGTACGGGAAAATCCAAAACTGGTAGAAATGTATAAGGAATTTCATCCCAAGGGATTTGAAATTGTGGCCGTATCTGTTGATAACAATGAAAAGGTCTGGTTAGATGCAATTAAGCGTGGAGGTCTTCCATGGATTAACCTTTGTGATTTAACCGGCACGGATAATACAGCTGCTATTATTTACGGTGTATATGAGTACCCCACTAATTTCCTTATTAACAAGGAAGGAAAAATTATTGCTAAAAATCTTCGGGGCGATGATTTAAGGAAAAGGCTGCTGGATTTGTTTAAATAAAAAAATACAGTAAATATTTGCCTGCTACAAAATATAATTTATGAAACAGATACTCTTTGTGCCATTCATTTTTATATCAATTTGTTTATCTGGAAAAGAAAGCAATACTGCCATTAGAATACTAAGTTTTATCCCAGGTGATACTTTAAAAGCAAAGAAATCAATGGCAGATACCAGTGCCAGATTCTCTTATGCTGAAGTGTATTATTTAAGACAGCCCAAAAATTATGATAAAATAATAATGTGGGTTGATGGTGATGATGTGGGTGAGAAACTGAAAATATTGATTTCTCAAACGAAGTACAGAACCTGGGCATTAACGTATATGGGCGATGATGGATGGGAATTAGTGACCACTGTCTACTATGTAAGCCCTATAACAGCTGACTATGAATTTTATTATTATTTCAAAAAGAGAAGAAAGTAAAGAAATCCCAATAGACCATAACAAGTTCGTTAATAATAAGGTTCTCACAACTATTCATCTTAAAAAAGTAAAATGGGAAACTATTCTTAAGTGTCTTAATGCTTTCAGCAATTTGGTTAAGCTGCAAAAAACCTGTTCCGGTAAATGAAAAACCCATTTACGAATCTTCATTTACAGGAAAGTGGATAATGCTGAATGTAACGGTTCCGGTTCCGGGTGATACATTACAATTTAGAACTGATAGCCGCTCCAAGCTGTTACGGTTTAACTATTCTACACAGGGGCCGGGTAGCACTGCATTAATTTATAACTACGAAAACGAAAAATTCTATTATGATGACTATGTAAATCCGGGAGCTGGCTTTTATCATGTATCAAGCTTCAGGTGGATAATCAGGGGTGAACAATTCAGGGTGCGTTTAAATGAGATTATTAGAAGTATTTCTTCTGATTACTACGTTACTTTCAGAAAATTGAATTAATATTTTTAAACACTAGCGTTGCGTCTTAATTATAAGATTTTCAATTGAATAGCAGTTTCAAGCTCTTTGACATCTTGTTGATTTGCATTAAAAACTTCAGTTAATGGCATCTTTTCAAAGGGAGATAGACTGATGTATTGCAGTATTTCATAAAGAGAATGTTTTAGATTCAGCCTTTTCTGTACTATGGCAACCAAGGCGTAAACAGAGATAGCTATCCAAATCTGGGTTCTTACAGCATTTTCTTAATAACCCCAGAACGATTGAACTTTTAAATGTTGTTTGATCCATTTGAAAAACAATTCTATTTGCCACCTGTGCTTATAAAACTGAGCCACCGTCTCTGCTTTTAATTTGAAGTTGTTCGTTAAAAATACCAGGGTACGATCAAATTCTGCGTCATAATATCTTACACGTCGAAGCGGCACTGGATAATGTTGGTTGCTGTAAAAGCCTGTAAGTTGGATGTCCTGGTCGCAGATGATACCAGCTTCTTTGTTAGCAATACGGGAATCGAGCCGTGAAAATTGTAAATTCTCTTTGGCCCTTATAACGAAATAAGCCTTTTCCTCTTTGATCCTGTATAAACGTTCAAAATCAATGTATCCCTTGTCCATCACGTAATAGCCACCCTTTTCAATTGGAATCATATCCAAAATTTTAACATCGTGTACACTGCCATTTGATATGTGAAGAAAATGCGGAATGGATGTTTTGAGGTCCAACAAGGTATGCAGCTTAACTGCACCTTTGGCTTTCCGAAAGTTGGCCCACCAGAAAACATTCAGACAAAGATCAATCGTTGTAGAATCAAGTGCATATACGTTCCCTTTCAGCCGGACATCCAGTTTGCTATCACCATCATATAGAGATCTGGCTTGGTCGATGAGCTTTAATCCAAAATCTTGAAATATTCGCCAATCCCTATTTTCATTGGCTCTGGAAAGAGTTGATTTATTTACAGCCTTTCCAATTCCCAGGTGGTATAGTTTATCGGAATTTAATTCCAGGCAGAGCATAGTGTCGCTCATGCTTTCCCGATGGGTTAATTGCCCAAAGGCCAGACACAAAAATTGTTTCCAGCAGGTAAACTCTTTGCTTTTATAATTCCCCTTGTAACGATTGACACAAACCTTAAATATATCCTGGGATACAAAATCCATAACCTGTGAAAAGACCATCCTTCCCTTGTTCATTATCAACGATTTACACAAAGGAAGGTATTACAGCCGTTTCAAATCGTCGCCGACTCAAAATCCCATGAAACCCGCAACCAATAAGACTTTCAAAGAACTAATGTTCAAAACAACGCAACGCTAGTGATATTTCATCTAAGTAAATTATATCGTATTTGAAATTAAGAAAAAATGTACACAAGCTATAACTGTATTAATTTTCTTTATTTTATTTTCTACCCAGACTTCATTTCAAGTCTTCCAACCACTTTACAACTTATTCCTGCCAATATCAATCCACATGGATATAATGTCTTAAACCATTAAAAATTAGACAAATTATCTAAGTTGCTTAGACCGTTTTTCAATTTTTTTCGTCAGCTGCAAATTTAGCCTCGCCTCAAAAAAGTTAAGGCTATACGGAGCGGTGATGGGTAGCGGTTCAGAGCTACTGATCGCCGGCCTTTACTTTTCTTACGGATTTGCGGTTAGTGGTGGCTTAGGCGGTTCCACTGATCTGTAATGTTCATTCCAGAATGGCATAGTTGTTCTTTTACCGAGGGTTCCATGTGTGCATTGCTCCTTGTTAAAGCTATTCCATCGGTTCAACACCAGTCCAATCTCATCGATTAAATCAAACTCATACCGTTGTTCGATGGTGCGCTCCAATAAGGAATGATCGGCGTCAATAAATGAATTTTCCTCTGGGGTAGCCACATGCGTGAACGCCTGATTAAAACCCTCTTCCTGCAAATATTCCCGGATAATGGTTGCAATTAATTGGCTTCTATTGTCATTGCGCAGCGTAATGCCCTCCACTTTATGCCTGGCCAATATTTGACCCAACAGTCACTTTACCTGTTGTTTCCGCATCTGCCACCATAGGAGTTGACCCAGGTTGCGGTGAATGTACACATCCAGTACTTTTAACAACAAGGAATTTCGTCCGGCTCCATGGATGAACACGCACATAATATC
>JALOMU010000286.1 GCA_025455285.1 Flavihumibacter sp. | reverse complement strand
GCATTGTAGAGCGCGACGATCTTCTTCAGCACGTTGCGCGGGGCGGTGGGAACCGGGTTGCCCTGCTGATCCTGCGCGACATGGATGACCTGCAGCGTCACATCCGCCGTCCAAGGCGCAGCAGTGGCGGTGCTGAAATCCGGCACAAGGATCATGTCGGGTTCGGTGAAGGCCCCCGACGGATTGTCGGCCCATTCCCCGGTGATCGTCTGCAGGAAGATGGAGTTGGGCAGGAAATAGCTGGCCTGCTTGGCGAATTTGGATGCCGGCATCGCCTTGCCCCGCGCCACGCCGGCGATATCGGCGATGATGCATTCCACTTCGTCAACCCGGCGGCCCGCGATGAAATCACGCGCGGCTTCGGGCAGTTTCTCGGTCCATTTGGACATGTGTCATCTCTTGTTTTGCGGTTGCCCGCGCGCCCATCCGTCAGGCACGCGGTTCCTTGAAGAAGGCGGCGATACGCCCCGCCATGGTCTTGTCCTGAATGGGCAGGTCCAGCTTGGCCGTGGCTTCCGCCATGACGTCGTCCGGAACCAGCCCCTTGCCCCTTGTCCGCATCGCTTCTATGTAACCGATAGCTTCTGGTATTTCACTAGATGAAAATATCTTTTCGATTTGGGGTTTGATCTTTCCCTCATCTACCATTGTTGCCAATGTTTGTAAATCAGCTGTATTGACAGTGACGGTGAATTGGATTAATGGGAATTTGCTGAATGCTTTTCTAAATAATATTGAAAACATATGTTTCATCGTAGTAAATCCAATCAGTACTCCTCTCCTTCCCATTCTAATGAAATCTTCATGAGTAAGATTTCCATTCGCATCAATGATCAGGTCGTATTTCCCCTTGTGCAGATGGATATTTTCCTGATCATAAGCAACTACTTTATCGGCACCCAAAGATTGCACGAATTCAGCATTCCTGCTGGAACAGACGCCGGTCACTGTTGCTCCATAGGCCCTTGCTATCTGCACTGCAAAATGTCCGACACCACCAGATGCACCATTGATCAAAACGCTTTCTCCAGGCTTGAGTTTACCATGCTTTAGAAGAGCTTGCAAGGCGGTTAGTCCGGCAATTGGCAGACTGGCCATTTGCTCAAAGCTGATCTCTTTTGAAAACCTTGCGCAAACAGATGCAGGCACGCTTACATACTCGGCAAATGCACCTCCCATTAATGTTCCGCCAAATACATGATCGCCCACTTCAAAATTAGCTACCGAGCTGCCCTTAGCTACCACCACACCGGCAAAATCAGCACCAGGAATCTTTTCTTTTGGCTTAAATAAGCCGGATGTAAATCTTGCAAAGAACGGTTTCCCTCTCAGCAGATGCCAGTCTGCTGGATTGGCAGCATTTGCATAGACCTCTACAAAGAGATGATCCTCCTTCAAGGTTGGCAGCTCAACTTCTTCCAGTCTTAGTACTTCCGGACCGCCGTATTTTGTTTTTACAAACGCTTTCATTGTTCTATTTTTTAAAGCTGGCTGCCATAGCTGTCTTTACCAATGATTCAAACTCCTGCAAAGGTTTTGCACCGGGCAATAATCCAATCAGGCAATGTATTTGTCCGGCAAAACATTTCTCCCAAACCTGCACTCCAGCCTTTTTTAGTTTGCCGGCATAAGCGGTACCGTCATCGCGAAGCGGATCAAATTCTGCTGTAATAATTACAGCAGGTGGTAAGCCGACAAAGTCCTTATTAAGTATTGGTGAAACTTCTGGATAATTGTATTGATCAGGAGCATAGTTTTCAACCGCAAAATAGCAGAGTGCTTTGGTCTGAAAATAACCAACTGCATTTTCTTGATAAGAAACAGAGCGTTCCATATTTTGCGGACTTAAATCAGCAGGCAATCCGTTTAATACCTGAAGTTTAATCCGATTTACAAGGTTCTCCTTCTTCGCTTTATGCGTAATTACGGATACCAGGTTTGCCCCTGCACTGTTGCCCATTAGAAATAATTTTCCAGTATCGCCGCCGAATTGTTGTGCATGCTCTGAAATCCATTTGAATGCGTTGTAACTATCATCTACAGCAGCGGGAAATTTAAATTCCGGTGCCACCCTGTAATCAACAGCAAATACAATTGCCTCGTAGGTCTTCGCATCCTGCCATAAAGAGTATTCCAATCCCTGTACCAGGGGAGAAATAAAACCACCGCCGTGGTAATGAATGATAATCGGAAGATTTGTTTTGTGCAACGGGTTGAACACTAAGACGGGTATACTGTCTTTTGTAATTTTAATTCGTTGAACATCTTCTTTTGGATAAGGAATCAGCGGCAATTGCGGATACTTCAATTGCTCGATAGGCATGTTCCTTAATTGCTCTATGCTCAGATCCTTATACCCAATAACATTCAGAAAGGCAGTGATATTTGGATCCAGGTTTCTGTTTCCACACTGACTATAACTGCTGGAGGCAAGAAAAATAAAGAACAGGCTATTTACAAGAGACAATAATCGTTTCATAAAATGTATATTAAAAGTCTTCTTCAATTAATTCCTTGTTGACCATAAAAGCTGTAGTGGTTCCCATTGAAACTGCATTAGCTACAGTACGCATTTTCGTAGTGTTATCACCACAGGCATATAGTCCCTGAACGGAGGTTCGATGAGCAGTATCTATCTTAATATATCCATCCTGGGTGAGTTCAGCTCCAAGCTCCTCCGGAATGGAAGAATGCTGAACAAAAGGTAGCCGTGCATAGATGGCTTTTATCGGTGCTTTAGATCCGTCATTGAAAACAATGTTGTTGATAAAACCATGGGTATGATCCAGCCGATTTATTTCAGTTTCTACAATACCAATTTGATTTTTTTCAAGTTTAGCTTTCTGTTCGTCAGTAAGAGAAGATGGGCCATTCGTATAGAGGGTCAAATCCTTTGTCCAATTGGAAATCAGAGAGGAAAGCTCCACACCGGTATCTCCATCTGCCAGAATACCGGTTGGCTGATTCCTTACTTCATAACCATGACAATAGGGACAATGAAGCACACTGATTCCCCAGCTTTCCGCAAAACCTGGAATGGGAGGCATAGTATCCTTAATGCCCGTTGCAACGATTAGTTTCCGGGAACTGAATAGTGCCCCTGCCTCGGTTTGTATTGTAAACCCATTGGCTGTTTTGATGCCCCTGGTGGCAAATCCATCGAGCAAACGAACTGTTGGATACTGCTGCACTTGCTGTTTAGCCAGATTGGTAATCTCCTTCGGAGTTTTACCGTCGTTGGTCAAAAAATTATGCGAATGCGGTGTTTGCTTGTTGCAGGGATTTCCGGAATCAATCACCAGTATTTTTCTTAGCGCTCTACCCAATGCCACGGCTGCTGACAATCCGGAATAACTGCCTCCTATTATGATTACATCGAATTGATTATCCTGTTTCATTTTTGCATTTTTTGAACTGTTTAGCAAGGGAATATTTGCTACGAATCCACCTACTACAATTCCGCTTTGCTGTAGGAAAGCACGCCTGTCTAACATGAGCTTAGTTCTTCTCTGCTTTTCGGGAAAGTTGTTTTAACAGAAAATCCAAAGCCGGCACACCAACATACATCATCCAGGGCACCAGTGAGATTGTCAGGATAAAAGTCCGTTGGTATAAGGGTAACTCCGCCAGCAGTTGCCCGAAAAGAAAAAGAAATACCGTAATGGAAGGATAGATAACCATCCATATTTTTAAGGACATGATTAATTTTGCTTTTGTCTTCATGATTGTATTTTTTATAAATACTAAAAATGTTTTCACAAAAGTACAGCGGGC
>JALOMU010000285.1 GCA_025455285.1 Flavihumibacter sp. | reverse complement strand
GAATGCCAATCAGCCCGACAAGACTTATTATACCAGCTAATAAAAGCAGGTAGCGAACCGTACTCCTTCTTTCAAATACACCCGACAGGAATATCATGGATAATCCAAAGAACAGATCCCAGGCCAGGATATCCAACGTGTAAACAACTGACGGCCATTTGAAGGAAAATAGAAAAGAATGCCAGGGAATTGACAGTGCTTCTGGTGTAGTACTCAGCGATAAAATAAGAAAGTGAACAATACTGGTGATGCAAATGGTAACAAACATAAAGAGCACTGCCAGCAAACTATAGAATTTTTTGTCAGATAGGGTACTGTAGTGAATAGCAACCAGGCATACGCCCATCAATAAAGCAATCAGAATACTTAACATTTCCATGATCGAAAAATACGGATCAGCAATAGGTGTATCAGGTGATTCAAGCGATAGCAAACCTGCTGCGGTTATTCCTGCATACACAATACCTGAAATGAAAACCAGGTAACAGCTGATTTGCCCGATTCTTTTCATTTAGCTGAACTAGATAGGAAGTCTTTGTAAATGATTGTTAACATCATGGTTGAATGTGAAATTAGAATAGTTTTAAAGATAGGTAAAGTAGAATTTAATGAAACTTGGTATCGTACTTATTCTCTTGCTTTCCAGTATGCTGGCATCCGCCCAGCCGACCCCATCGTTGAAGTGGTTGGTAGATACTACCTTGTCTCTCATGCAGAAGCATGCCTTAAATAGAAAAAAGGTTAACTGGGGCGTTATACGTTCCGCTGTTTATGATGATACAAAGGGGTTGACAGACAGAGATTCAGTCCTCCATAAATTAACTACCGTTTTTAAGCAGGTGAATGATGATCATGGAGGTTTTCAGGTGAAGAACAGGTTTATAAAATGGGAGGGAAGCAGGAGCCCTGTAGTAATAAACGACAGGATAGATTCCGCATTAAAACATGCGCCGCAGATCCTGGTTAAAAGATGGGATGATATTGGCTATTTCAGAGTTCCGGGAGGAACAACAAAAAATGTTTCGTATGTAACACAATTGCTGGTAGATAGCCTGTGTAAAATTAATCCTGCTACAATTGATGGCTGGATAATTGATCTTAGGCTAAATACAGGAGGTAATATCTGGTTTATGCTAACAAGTTTGTCCTGGCTGATTGGAGAAGGAGACGTAGGAGGAATCCGTCATACAGATGGACGCCCGGATGATAAAATCAGGATTAAGGGCACTAAAGTTCTTGGATATAATCAAACGTATACGATTGAAAAAAGCACCTGTAAGCTGGTCGAAAAAAATGTACCTGTTGTTGTATTAATTGGTCCAAAAACTGCAAGTTCTGCAGAGGGGGTTGCGTTGGCATTTAAAGGCAGAAAAAACACCCTTCTGATGGGCGAGCCTACAGCAGGATTGGTAACCAATAATAGTAGCTTTCCACTGGCAGCTGATCTTACGCTGGTATTAGCTACCGGTTATATGCTGGACAGAAAAGGGGTCGCTTACACATCTAAAGTAATTCCAGAGGTAGAGGTTATTGGTGGTGATGATCTTTTTTTACTGGAAAAGGATAAAAAAGTAACGGAAGCTATTAAGTGGTTACGATCAAAATTTTAAATAGTGTTAGTGGGGTTGAAAGGGCTCTTATTTACTGCTAATAGTTGAATGGATTTGTTGATCCGCTCTATCCTTGTTGATGCTGTTTTGGCCTCGTATATCCATTTTACCCATTTTTCCTGTTCGGATTCGTTGAGAGATTGGAAATAGGAATAAGCTGCCGGTTCATCTTGTAAGCAGGCAAGCAACTCTTCCGGAATTTCAAGTGGATCGTTATCCGCAAATAAAATTACATGAACCTTGTCTCCAGCCTGTTTTTTTATTTTGTTTCGGATTTCTGCTTTGACTGGCAGGAACAACAATCCATTGCCCATTGGCATCAAATGATAACGCTGTATAGCATAACCATCAATGGTCCCTTTTACCCGAATCCATCCAAATGGATTGCTTTTATTTTGACGGATCTCCGGCAACGCAGCATAGGTCCAGCCTCCTTTACCAGGGAATTTTTCAAGAAGGTAGCTTTTATTTACAAGGGGTGCAACAGACACAGCTTGATTATTTTCTTTTAAATGTTCTCGCAATAGTTTTGAACCGTCTGGTATATTCTGGAAAATTGACAGAAGAATTGCCCATAATTAGAAAGTAATCATCATTGTCTGCAAACAGTATAAGGTGATACACCAATTCCTTGGGTTTACCAGTTTTTTCTAATTCTGCAATTATTTCGATGCCAGCTAATCCATCGATTTCGATTTCATTAGTCTCAATTATTTTAGGCGTATTTGGTTTTACTACAGTGAAAAGGTGAGAGGTTGCATATGCTTTCAAGTCAGTTGTTGTCACTTTTGATAAGGAGTTTCCGATCATCAGGGTAGGCCTCTGGGTAGGTAATTGGTCTTCCTCTGTATATAACAATACCCCTGAAATGTATTTATATGGCTTAAATGCAGAACCTTCCAGAGATACTGTATAGAGCGCTGCATCCTGTGGATCCACTTGCTCTGTTTTCGTATATCGGGTAGATAATAATGCTTTCTCTATTTGATTCTCATCTATTTCTGCATCAATCGGATAAATGCCATTCACAATAACCGAGACAGATGAATCTCCCAATAGCAGCATCTGTTTTTTATAGCTAATGCCCTGTGCGGATTGTGTAACTATTATCATGGTTGCTTTTGAACCATTCATGTCAATTAATCGTTTGCTAATCAGTTCCATTCCCTTTGTTCGCAGAGCCTCTGCCGTGAATCCGTCAGAGATCTCCTGATAAGGTGCGGGTAGTTCAGTAAGCATAATAGAAGCGCCAGTAGATGTTTGAATAAAACCACTGAATCGATTGGTAAGGGTAAATCCTTCCGGGGGTATCATGGTACATTTGGTTCCCGGGATACTAATAGGCTGGCTGGATTGTGCATAAGATAGAACGGAGATCAGGGAAAATAGAATGAATAAGATTTGTTTCATAAGATAGAATTACGGAGTTTTTATAAAACTAATTCGAATATCAGGATCCCCGCAATATCTTTTCCATTTTTTTGCCCTTGGCCAATTCGTCCACCAGTTTGTCAAGGTATCGTACCTGCTGGGTTAGCGGATTCTCAATTTCCTCTACCCGATAGCCACAGATCAGTCCAGTTATGCGATATGCATTCGGATTCATAGTAGCCTGCTGAAAGAAGTTTTCGAAACTGACTTTCTGATCAATCAGTTCCTGAATTTTAGCATCATCGAAACTCGTAAGCCATTGGATTACCTCGTGCAATTCTGCTTTGGTTCTGCCTTTTTTCTCTACTTTGGTTACATAGTGAGGATAGACAGAAGCAAAGCTCATCCTGGCAATTTTTTCATCATGTGCGGCAGTAGATTTCATGATTGGTTGAATTGAAGATTTTCAATCCAATCCCTGGCTGCAGTTGGATCTAAAAAATAATGTTCCTGTTCCGTGCTAAACCTGGATTCATACAAATCCATTTTTGTTTGATCCTGGTGAGAATGGGCAACACCTATACATTGTACACCACGACTAGTTCTAATGGTCATTTGTTTTTTCAATATCCGATTTTTCCAAAATGCCACTGAGCTGCGTTACCAACAAAGATTTCGCCGGGTACCAATTGGTTTCTACTATTTTACTTGCTTCCATAAAGTGAAAATACAATTGACTAAGATTCCGTATTGACCTGGCGCAGCTTCTGCTCATTTTTTAACTGAATATATAG
>JALOMU010000284.1 GCA_025455285.1 Flavihumibacter sp. | reverse complement strand
GTGGCAGTTTGGAATTCTGTGGATTGTTTGGTTGCTCGTTCAAAAACTCTGGCCCCTACCCTCAGCCGCTTCAAAATATAACCTGGCAATGGCGCTGCTCTTGCTTGGTACTGCCTGTGTTGTTTCAACCGGAATCGCTTTTGAAGGCAGTGCTCAATTGAATTCAGATCTTGTACAAGATAGATCCGCTCTATTGGCGCTAGCCTGGTGGCAGCAGCTTCAAATAGCTTTTTACCAACTTTTCTCCTTTATCTCTATTTTTTACCTGGTTTGGCTGGCTTATCGTTTTGCCCAGCTGGCGTTTCAATACCAGGATCTTAGGAGAGATGCACGGATGGGACTTCATAAATCACCGCCTACCTGGAGGATATTTATTGATACGATGAGCAGTCAAATGTCATTGGGCAAAAAAGTTGAGATCTGGCTTTCTGATAAAATCGACAGCCCCCAGATCATGGGATGGATAAAACCCATCGTACTACTTCCTGTTTCAGCCATTAATCAATTAAGTCCCGCCCAGGTTGAAGCTATTCTAATACATGAATTAGCCCATATAAAAAGAAACGATTATATATTTAATTGGATAGTTTCCATTCTTGAAAATTTGTTTTTTTTCAACCCTTTTGTCAAATTATTTATTTCTGTTATTCGAGAGGAAAGGGAGCATGCATGCGATGATTGGGTGTTGCAGTTTCCATTTGCTGCCAGTGAATATGCCGAAGCCTTGTTGCTCCTTGAGCAAAAACGCAGCAGCCAATCCTTGCCCCTGGTTTTGGCAGCCGGTGGCTCCCACCGCACTTTATTGTTGAACCGGGTAAAACGAATGCTTCAACTTCCTTTTAAAAATCAACAAAAACAACTCTCCGCCGGTCTCCTATCTTTGATCCTGGTAAGCACATTCATTGGTCCGTTTTTCCCTCGACAAGGAAAGAGAGGAACCGGAACGATCGCTAAAAAGGAAGTTGAAATACAAATTTTGAACGGATGGAATGCCAGGACCTCCTCCTGGAACAGCCTTTTCCCTGCTCATCCAGCCTCTTTAACAACCTTTGAAAAGCAAGTTGCTGCAAGCCCCGAATTTGTTCCAGATCCAATTTTAACAAATATCGATAAATCTACCATAAAAATTGATAACCAATTAATTGAAGACATTAATCAAATAGATGCTAAACTATCTCCAAATGAATTAACCTGGGTAAACCAGAAAACTGAAGCGGCCCCTTTTATCCACTCTGCAGCCGCTGAAGAAATACCAGAGAAAGCTTTCACCTTCGAACGGTCGCAGGCAACTCTAAGTATTCCCGAAGAGGCAGCCAGTTTTTATATGTTACCTTATGTACCAAAAAAGAGTTTCGAAATAGTTGCGGCTATCGACACATTGCCAGCGCTTGAAGCCCGTCTACTTGCGGAAAGACAGGAATTGGAAGCAGCCCTCCAGACTCAATTAGCGCTAAATAAAATCAATTGGATAAATCTTCAGCAGCAACTAATAGAGCTTGGCAAACAGTCCGGATCTGAAAAAGAAATCAAATCCCTGCTGGAAAACGAACTGGCAAAGGTAAACTGGACGGCTGTTCAGCAGGAAGCAGAACAAGTATTACAAAATCAAATCCGACAGGAAATGCTCCAAAGACAGGCCACCCAAAAGCAAGTAGCTGTTTCTTACCAACAGGCAATGCAGCAACTGGAGCAACTGGACCAGGAACTGAAGAAACTGGATGAGTCTTTACAAAAGGCCTTGGAAATCAAAGAAAAACAGTTAAGAAAGAAAGAAGCTGAGCTACGTAAAAAGCATAAAATCGTTCATATCTAAGGCAGTTTCAACCATTCAGCGGCAGATGGCCCTTCACAAAATAACAGATCAAGTATGGATAAACCGGCTATAAAGCCGGTTTTTTCCTGGAATACCTGCGTGTAACCAGGCGTATTAACCGGGCTGGATTGTGTACCAGGTGCGAATTCATTAATAGCATTTTCATATTCACCCTCGATTGTTTCATCCCCGTTTGTGATCTTAAAAGGATTACCCAAGCCTAACTTTTTTACAACCCACTCATGACAGTGCAAATTCCAATCGAAAAGGTATTCAAAGGGCTGTTGGAATAATTCTGCCATTTCGTCTCGATAGTATTCAAACCAGGGCGAACGATTATAACAGGAAACAATCGCCCTGAAATGCTCCATCCTCCATCTTCCATCCACCAGTTTTACCTGCTTATAAAATTGTCGTTCATTCCTTCCATCAACAATCGGGACAGATAAGCGAAGTGGCCCGGTGGCCTCAGCTATCAAGGTACGGTTACGAAAACTCATTTTAGTATGCATTTCACATGATGAAATATACACATGTTTATATTTATATACTTTTTTATACCAATTAACAATTGCAAAATATTGTAAATCAATTTTTAATGAATTCATATTAAATAAATAAAAATACAATTTGAAATTTTGATATTACATTTGTATAATTCATCTTATGAAATTATTTTTAATTATTAATAATACATATATAATTCTTATAATTAACTGTAAAACAAATCTTTATTTAAATATTTATGTACTAAATAAAATAGTACTTAATATCTTTATTTAATCTGCAGATAGATAGTTTTGATACCAATATTTTTGGTAATAAAGATAGGTTAATTCAATCAATTGAATTTGCGTATAAAGGGCAAATCCCCTATTTTGCTGATAAATGTTACCAACAATAAAAACCAGCGTTAAATCGCCTCTGATAGCTTTTCTGCTTCTCTCCTTTCTAAGTATTACAGGTTGCAGGCAACCCGAGATTCCGGAATACCAGGCATTGGAAAACTTTAGTTTGGGGAAAATTGGAATGAAGGAAACTGTCGTTTCGGCAGATTTGAAATATTACAATCCTAATAATTATGAATTGCAGTTTCGGAGAGCAGACCTTGAAATTGCCATAAATGATCGACCTGTTGGCAATACTGTTTTAGACACGTTGATCAGAATTCCCAAAAAGGATACCTTTTATGTACCCGTTCAGATGAAGGTTAACATGAAGCAGCTGCTTGGCAATGCACTGACATTGCTCATGAATGATGAACTGGATATTAAGGTAAATGGCACCATCCGGATGGGACGATCTGGCTTCTTTATGAATATTCCGGTCAATTACCAGGGCAAACAAAAAATTGAATGGTAATTCATCACCCCACCGGTACCTCCTGACCGGAGGGGCAAAAAAAATCCGGTTCCAAGCGGAACCGGATATATTAGAATAAATACTATCTACTGTTTTTTCATCCCACCACCATCTTCAGGTTTCTTACAGCACTTGGGTAGTTTTTGATAAGATTCCTCATTTGCGGTCACATCATCGGCATCATACCCGGCATTGGCAATAGCCGTTTTGATGTTCTCGATATTGGTGCGATCTGTATAAAAAGTGACTTTGGTGGTCTTGCGTTTAAAATCCACTACTGATTTTTCAACTCCCTCCTCCCTTGCCAGGAAGGATTCAATTTTCTTTTTGCAGCTTTCACACTGCACGCTGGGGGTTTTAATTGTTACAGTCTGGATCGCTTTTTTGGACTGAGCCAGGAGTCCGGCTGAAATACCAAAAAGGAATAACAGCATTACGGATAGTTTTTTCATATGTGATTTTTTAAGTGTACTAATTTACAAAACTCCTGTCCAGTTTGCTGGATCTTCTCTCCATTTTAACAGTACCGGCTCCAACTGCCGGTCAAACATTCCCTTTTCTAATGCCAGGCTGATCAGTTGATTATAATTTGTGAGCGATTGAAAAGGAACGTC
>JALOMU010000283.1 GCA_025455285.1 Flavihumibacter sp. | reverse complement strand
CCCCTGTCGTTTGATTTCAGATCTTCTTGTGACATATGTTAGATAACTATAAATATTTAATGCTTATGTGCCGTCTTTGTTCAAATGAAGTGGTTAAACTTATGACTCGTAATTGGTCATAGGTGCATCGCTCCACATTTCTTCCAGTTTGTAAAAGCGGCGGGTTTCAGGTTGCATAATATGCACCACCACATTTACATAGTCGATTAAAATCCATTGGGCTGATTGCTGGCCTTCATGCCGGTAGGGCGCTTCGCCCAGTGTTTCTTTTACTAAATGTTCAACGGAATCGGCTATGGCTTTTACCTGTGTATTGGTGCTGGCCTCGCATATCACAAAGAAATCGGCAACAGCTTCATGAATCTTTCTGAGATCCAGGGAAACAATGTTTTCTCCTTTCTTATCCTGGATAGCCTTTATAATGGTGGTCAGGATTTTGGAATTTTTGGTAAGGCGAGTCACACTACTGCGTTGACGTGAAGCTAAAGCTGACAATGGTTCCAATAATCTATTCTTTTAGTGAACTAAAAACTGAAAATACTACATTCGTCCCGATCAAAAGTACTAATCTTTTGCGCAATCCTATGCCTCATTATCCTATAGGACATAAGCTTACCATTCTGGACTCCGTAGACAGCTCCAACAACTATGCCATGGGCCAGGTTCAGTTGCGGAAGGCAGAACATGGATCCGCTTTTTTTGCATTGGAACAAACAGCGGGAAAAGGGCAAAGAGGGAAGCAATGGCAAAGTGAGCCAGCCACCAATATCATGGTAAGTATAGTGTTGGAAACCAGTCAGCTGGCGAGTTCGGACCTATTTTACCTGAGTATGGCAATGGCGCTGGGAGCCCGCGACTGGCTGGCTAAGCATACCGGAGAGGAGACCCGGGTTAAGTGGCCGAATGATCTTTTCTGGCGTGACAGAAAGGCAGGCGGCATCCTGATCGAAAACAAATGGTCCGGTTCAGAATGGCAGTTTGCAGTGGTTGGAATGGGCATTAATGTAAACCAGGTGGTATTTGAAGAGACGGGTCGGAAACCGGTTTCTATTCGGCAAATAACCGGAAAAACCTATGATTTGATGGAGGAGACCCGCAAATTATTTGAAAGCCTGGAGTTCCGATGGCAACAGTTGCGGGATGGAAAGAGATTTAAACTGCATGAAGATTACCAGGCTCATTTGTTCGGAAAAGGAGAAATCTGCAAGTTTCGCAAGAACTCAATAGTTTTTGAAAGCCTGGTGCTTGGAGTGGATTCAAACGGAGAACTCCTGACCAGGGATAAAACCGACCGCCAATTTCGGGTTGGAGAAATTGAGTGGGTCTAATCAGGTTAGATTTTCTGACTGGGCGAAATTGGGCTTGAAAGTAAATTTGTCCTCCAGAAAAGGATCCTGCTCTGCTTCTCTCGCCTCAACTTCAAAGCGATTCAAATAATAGCCTTTTCTAAAGGATTCTACCAGGTAAAGAAACAGGAAACGAATCCAGCCATATTGCCGGAACTGCCGGATATGCGCCAATTCATGCCGAAGCCAGCGTTTGTTTCTCAGAAATTCCTGATGCTGCGTGTTATAAAGATGAATGGTTTTTCCCAGCACCATCGCCATCTTATCAGCTTTCATTCGTTTGGCCGCCAGCTTTGCCCAAAAGGAATCCTCCTTGATATGAAAGGTGTCAGACATATGTAAACACGATGTTAATACATTGTACTTAAATCTGTCTGACACCACTCAAAATTATTTCAGCGTGATATCAGCCCACTGCCAGGCTTTTTGGAAACGGGATTGCACTTCCCTTGCTGCAGCCTTTTTCCCCTGGCCTGTCAGCGCTTTTTGAAGGCCGTTTAAAGCCCATCCATTTTCCGGGAAGGTTTCCAGGTCTTCCTGATACACTTTCTCAGCTGCCTCAAACTGGCCGGATTTTATGAACCAGCTCCCTAATCGTAAACGATTGGAAAAAAACCAGTCGGGTGGTTCATTGTAGTTCAACTGATCTTCCAGATGAATTGCCTCTTTGAATTGTGTTATGGCCTGATCCAGTTTTCCCTGCCGGGCGTTCAGTTCTCCTTTCAGAATGAGAACTGCCATATCTACAAGTTGCTGGGCCGGGTTCATATCCCAGATTATTTGCTCCTTTAAAGTCCCTTCTGCAGCAATTTTTTCCAGGGCAGAAAGTTCCAGGCTGGCATTTTTATAGTCCGATTTACCCGCAAATGCCAATCCTCTTGCATAGTGCCAGATTGCTTTGGGATACTTCAATGACTCCCCGGGCATGGGTAACCGAAGAATTTCTTCCCATTTTTCAAGCTGGGCCAGCACATAATAGGGGATACTGTAAAAATGCTGAACCGTGATGCTCTCTGCCAGGTTTTTTTTATCAGTCTTCCGCGAAACCATCCAGGCTGCATCAATGGCTTTTTTTGAACTTCCTTCCAAAAAGGCACAGGCTGCCAGAAAATGAATATTATGCGGATACAGTAACATTGGATAAAATCCCTGGGCACGGCACTGACTTATATACACACTATCTGAAGCGGAAGCTTCTTCATTTACCAATACCCCTTTATGATAATCACCTGTACGGATATAAGTATGAGAAGGCATGTGTACCAGGTGACCATTCCCTTTTACCAATGCAGCCAGTTTATCCGCATAGGGAAGCGCTTTCTCTGGTTCCCTGGAAGCTTCCGTTGCATGAATATAATAATGAATGGCACCAGAAACTGTATGACTGGTCCATGGCTGCGCTGTTCCGTCTTTTAGCCAGAAATTCCAGGGATGCTCATTCATCAGTGCATCTATATACAGTACCGCTATTTCCTCACTGGAAGGATGCAATTCATACAATTCCTTCATTGCCTTTACATATGCGGCATTGTATGGTGTCATGTCTTCAACCGGAGTAGCAGGAAAACGCAATGCCAGCGCATTAATCAGGCCCTTTTCCAATTCTGTTGCAGTCAGGCTTCGGGACTTTGCATTTTGGATAGCTTCATTGATATCTTTTAATGCACCGGGATTCAATGCAGCATTGTAATTGGGTCCAAGTACCATAGCAAGCCCCCAATAGGGCATAGCAGCGGATGGATCCAGCCGGATCGCGGTTTTAAAGGATCTTCCCGCTTCTCCATGATTAAAAGCATACAACTGACTCAATCCCTGGTCAAAATAAAGTTGTGCGGAATCTTCTTTAGTAGATACTTGCAGGTGAACCAGTTTAAATTCTTTGATAAGCGGACCGTGATCATCTCCCATCAAAGACCAATCAAGCGCCGGTGCGCAAAACACGGGAATGCTTGAAGAAACAGCTTCTTCCCTACCTTGGCCCTTTTTTCCGGAGGTGAAAAAATAAGCCAACCCAAGGCACAATGCCAGTATAAGCACACTTTTCATGATAACTGGGTTTTAGTGATTAACAATATTTCATAATGGAAGCAAATGGTTTTTGACCACATAGTCTCCAATCTTATTTCCCATTTCCTGGCCAGCGGCACATGCAAAACGGAAATGAATTCCGGCACTTACTCTTGAATCTGCATTTTCATCAGCCGCCGCCAGAAAACTAACAAAAGTCTTAACCAAACCTTCAGGACCGGTAGTCGAGGTCATACTAAAGCCGGTGTTTTTGCCTAGTAACTTAGTGAGTACGGTAGCACCGGCATTTCCAAGTACACTATGGGTAGAAGGGTAATCCTGAACCGGAGGTGTTGGCATAAAGGGATCCCAGGTCAAATCTACGACAGTTTCTGTATTTCCATCCTGCCCCGCATTCCGGATGGCAGTAAAGGGTCTCCATAAATTATAATGAAACTTGGAATCCCAACCTGCAGTATAAGAATCAGCCAGTGCCATATTAACCAGTGCCATGACTCTGGCGGATTCAATGAGTCCCAATTTTTTATCAGCTATCGCTACCCTGGCCACCCTGTTCCATCCCATCTCTGAAAATTCGTACCAGAATTGTGCCTGCTCAGTTTGTTCAGCGGTACGAATAGTACTTTGTAACTGTCCGCGTAATTGAACCTCCTTAAATGCCTCCGTATACTCATCGCTGTTTAAAGCAGGTGGAGGAACGGAGCGAAACTGGTCCTGCTTCTGCAAGCCGAATAATTTCATTGTTTTCCAATGGGGAGCAAAAATGAAATTGAAAGGTGGAACCAACTGGTAAACTCCTGCTGAAGAAGACGGCTCTACGGGGGCGATAGGATCCTGAAAAGCACCATCATCCGCCCTAATTTGAAGCATGGCTGCTGCTGCCGCCTTACCTAATGCGATTCCATTTGTTTTAGCATCTGTATCCGGAACCTGCTGAATGGATACACTCAAAATAGAATCAAGTACGCTTTGTTTATCCGGGAAATTACCAACCAAAACTTCATGAGCTGCAACAGCGGCTGCTACAGTTGGATCCGCTTTTTCATTTTTCCCAAAATAAGCATAGGATCTATAGGAAGGTCTTGCCGCATTAATAGCATCATGCATAGCCAGGTGCACCATGGCACCAATTCTTGATGCAAGCAGGGAATGCTGATAAGAAGGGCCGCCCATGGCTATTACAATTGCTTCGTTCCAATCAAGGATAACCTGGTTGGAATAAGGGTCTTTAACTACTTCCGGCGCATCGTGCCGGTTACAAGAAGAAATCGCTATGGCACCTATTGCGATAACGACCATAAATTGTCTCAACTTTTTCATACGTGATGGTTTAAAAATTAAGAAACAAAGCTGCGTTTTCCATCCTCCTTAATCAATCCCCAATCACGTGAAATCCCTACCCTATTCCGGTGAAGTCCTGATAAGTTCAAGGAATGCAAGCATATCTCCAGCAACTTGTCCTGGTCTTTCCCAATGAACTGCGTGACCGGTTTTTTCATAACGCATCAAATAGGCATTTGGAAATGCTTTCAATAATCTGTCCTGATCGTCTTTCAGGGTCTGTTGATCCGCTTCTCCCCAAATTAGCAATACTGGTTTTTGATATCTGATTAAGGATGTTTCGTAAGACGCATTTACTAAACCTTTCAAGGTTTCTTTCCATACTATTGCATTGAGTTTTTGACTCTCCGATATTACCGTTTCCATAAATGCTGCCGGAAGTTTGCGAGCCATTGTACTAAGTTGAAAATCGCGAATAAAAACCGGATCAACCGGATCCTTTAGTGCTTGCGTTGCTTTGAGTAAATCTGGTATAAATTCCTTATCCTCAAAAGATGCAAATGCTGCCAACAATATCAATGAAGATGTTCGCTCAGGATATTGTAATGCCATTTTCATGGCAACACTGGCACCCATTGAATGGCCTACAACAACAACTTTATCCAGGTGTTGCTGATTCATAAAATAAATGATGTCTTCAACCATCTCATCCTGAGAATAACCTTTGTCAGGCTTTGGAGAATCACCATGCCCTCTTAAACTAACTGCAATACAGTGAAATTCATCAGGCAACTCATTAATCAGCTTATAAAATGAAAACCAGGAATCAGAATATCCGTGCAAGAACAAAATTTGAACCGGATTACCTTTTCCTTTTTCGTAAAAATCCAGTTTAACTGGAATAGGGGCGTGTTGGGCGTGCAAATCCTGGCCCATGGTTGCTAACAGGAGCAACCAACAGAAAACTACAAATTTCATGTTGATTTGATTTAAGTATGAAAAAAAATTACACGATTCGTTGATTGATTGCTTTTGCTACCATCTCGGTTAGAGAAGCGACATGAAGTTTTTCGTATATTTTTTTCACATGTGAGCGAACAGTTTCGTAGCTGATACTTAATTCTGCTGCGATCATTTTATAACTAAGTCCATTTACAAGGCAGGATAATACATCTTTTTCTCTGGCAGTAAGATGGTAATCAGGTGCCTGATCAGGCCGAACATGTTGTGGTATGGATTGTAGTTTGTTCAGTACTTTCCGGGCTATTGATGGCGACATAGGAGAACCTCCAAACTGAAGCTCCCTGATAGCATCCACCAATTTTGTATTCAATTGATTTTTCAGGATATAACCAGAAGCCCCAGCACAAATGCTATCAAAAACCCGGTCATCGTCTTCAAATACCGTTTGCATAAGAACCTGGATATTGGGAAATTCCTGCTTCAGCTTAATCAGGGCCGCTATGCCGGTCATACCTGGCATTTCAATATCCATTAATACCACATCCGGTTTGGATTCTTTTACATCATCTACACAGTCCAATACATGACAATAAGCGCCAACGACCTGAAAATCCGGAACAGTTTCCAATAACATTTTAATACTCTCCCGAATATTTTTATTATCGTCAAATATCGAAATGCGTAGACTCATTGTTGGTGTGTTCTTACAAATTTAAAAAAGCAAAATTTGCCTGCCTATCCCCAAATCAGGTGAATGTAAACCATAAAATAAGGGTAGTTCCCTTTCCCGGTTCAGATAGGATTGTTATTTCACCGTTTAGTTCACGTGCCCTGTTTTTCATATTATTCAAACCATTACCAGACAACGATACCCTGTTGGAACTTCCAACTGTACCCTGATCAAAATCTTTTCCATCA
>JALOMU010000282.1 GCA_025455285.1 Flavihumibacter sp. | reverse complement strand
GAATAATTGCCGGAACCAATCCATCTGCATATTTCTGAAAATCAACTTTCATACCTTCAAATGTACTCAATTTTAAAGCTACCCGATTCGAACCGGGATTCCTGAAGCAGCCAGGCTGTTTTTTAAATCCGGGATAGCCACTTCTTTAAAATGAAAAATACTTGCTGCCAATGCAGCATCTGCCTGTGCCTTTTCAAACACATCCACGAAATGTTCCACCGTACCACCACCGCCACTTGCTATCACCGGAACCGGTAGCCGGTTTGCCAGTGTGCCAGTAATATCAAGTGCAAATCCTTGTTTGGTTCCATCGTGATTCATGGAAGTGAGCAGGATTTCGCCAGCTCCCAATGAAACCGCCTCTTCTGCCCAATCAATACAACGTCGATCAGTTTTGGTACGTCCCCCATTGAGGTACACATACCATTCTCCATCTTCTTCCTGTCGGGTATCGATCGCCAGCACCACACACTGACTGCCAAATTGTTTGGCAAGTTCTGCTATCAACGCCGGACGTTTGAATGCTGCTGTATTTACGGAAATTTTATCAGCCCCGTTTTGCAGCAGCAGGCTTACATCTTCCACACTGCTAATGCCTCCACCAACGGTGAAGGGAATATTAATCTGGTGACTGATTCGGTTGACCAGCTCACTTAATGTTTTTCTTTTTTCAACCGTAGCTGTAATGTCCAGGAAAACCAGCTCATCGGCACCCTGTTCAGCATAAAGCTTTCCCAGTTCAACCGGATCACCGGCATCCCGAAGGTCAACAAAGTTGGTTCCTTTCACAGTGCGACCATCTTTGATATCCAGGCAGGGTATGATACGTTTTGTCAGCATCTTAGTTTCTTTTTTGTTCATTAAACCGAGTCAGTTCTGGAACTGAGATCCGGTTCTCATATATGGCTTTCCCTACAATGACTCCGCTGCATCCTATTGCTGCAAGCTCCTCAAGGTCTTTCATATTGCTTACGCCTCCACTAGCTATCAACTGCAGACCGGGATGCACTGCAAGAATGGACGCATACAGGTTGGTAGCCGGACCTTCCAATTTACCATCCTTACTCACATCGGTACAGAATATTTGTTTTACCCCCTTTGACAGATAGTTTCCGATAAACTCACGGATAGGAATATCCGTAGTTTCCAGCCATCCCGAAATGGCAATTTTTTCTTCCTTCACATCTGCGCCCAATAAAAATTTATCAGCCCCATAGGTATTTATCCATTCAACAAAAAGGGCTTCCTGTTTTACAGCCAGGCTCCCGATGGTGGCCAATGCAGCACCGGATTCAAAAACTATTTTCAGGTCCTCTTCTTTTTTAATGCCACCGCCGAAATCAATTACCAAGCCTGTTTTCCCAGCAAGTTCTTCCAATACTTTCCAGTTTTTTACGGCCCCGGCTTTCGCTCCATCCAGATCCACCAGGTGCAGTCTTTTTAATCCCGCATCCTCAAACTGTTTCGCCACTTCAAGTGGTCGTTCGTTGTAAATGGTTTTTTGCGCATAATCACCCTGTGTTAACCGAACACATTTTCCATCTATCAAATCTATTGCAGGAATTATTTCCATTATCGCAGCGCTTTTTTTATGATGATATAATCAATTCCATTTTTTTGCCAACCATCCCCATCCTGACAAAAGCCAAAACGTTCGTAAAACCCAAGAGCAGAAATTCGGGCGTTACACCAGATAACAGTATAGCCTTCTGATATGCCATAGTCTACAACTTGCTGCAGCAACCGTGAACCATATCCTTTTCCCTGTTCTGTTACCAGTGTTGCAAATTTCCGGAATTGCAGGGACCGGCCATATTTCAGACTGTTAAAAAGGGATATCACAGAAACCAGTTTATCAGAAACAAAAAGTCCCCAATGGATGGCCTCGTCATCTCCTGCAACATTTGCCAGCTCTGCAGATTTTCCCGGATACATTACTTCCTGGCGGATCGGCAGTACCCATGCGAAAGGGACCGATTTAATTTCGAATTCAGTCTTCATTTGTTTGGTGACGCCTTTTTAAGATTACTTATTTTTTCAACTGCTTCTACAATTGCAGTCAGGGCGATATCAATATCTTTCCGGGTGGTTCTGTAGTTAACAAGTGCCGCACGGATACAAGACTCGCCTTTATATACCGATGGCGTCATAAAAACCAGGCCATCCCGATTCAATTCGTTTAATAATTCAGGAATAGTCAGATCTTTTGCTTTTTGCGGATCCGGCTGAAAGCAAACTGTATTCAATCTAACTGGAGCGAGTAACCGAAAATACCCGGTATCTACCAGCCTGGATCCAAATTCATTTGCGAGTGCTATGCAATTCCCTACCAAGTCCCGGTACCCGGCTTTACCATAAGCCATAAGACTGAACCAAACCGGAAGGGCTCTGAAGCGCCTGCTATTCTCCGGGACATAATTCAGGTAGGAAAATTGTTCCCAGGGATTTCCCAGGTAGGGTGCCGAGGAATTCTGAAAACTCTGTGCCTGGTAAACTGCATGTTCTTTCCGGGTAAAGATCATCGCGCTGTCATAGGGTACATTCAGCCATTTGTGAAAATCAACGGTGATGCTATCCGCCAGTTCCCAGCCCTTTAACAGGTGCGCATGCTTTTCAGAAAGCGCTGCAAACGCTCCAAAAGCAGCATCAATATGAATCCAACAATTACGGGTTTGTTTGAGTTGAGCAATTGCTGCAAGGTCATCAAAATCTACACTATTTACAGTACCACCACTCGCAATCAGGATGAAGGGCTGAGTAGGATCAGCAGGCAGCTTTTCCAGTAAGGCCTGAACATCCATTGCTTCTCTATCCGGCAAAGTCGGAATGATTTCTATATTAGCGCTGCCCATACCCAACATCGCCAATGCTTTCAGACTACTGGAATGCGGAGCTGCGGAATAAACAGCTATGGATACCCGAAGTCCGTCACGGGCTATATCCTGACCCAATTGTTGTCCGGCCCACTGCCTGGCCACCGCCAAACCGGTGAAATTGGCCATGGTAGCACCTGTTACAAATGCACCCATAAAATTTTCCGGCAAGCCGAAGAGGTCAAGCAGTAATTTAACTGTTTGCATCTCCAATAAGGCGGAAGCATCTCCAATGCCGGTAGACAATTGCGCATTCTGATCAAATACGGAACTAAGCCAGTCGCCCACTATAGCTGCCGGTGTTCCTCCTCCGGTAACAAAACCCCAATATCGGGGACCCGAACTCGCAACGATATAAGGGTAAAAAAGATGGTTGAATTGATTAAGTGTATCCAATGCACCTGAACCAATTTCAGGTAATGCAGGCCAATTGAGCGCACCCGGATGGGAAGTAGTTGCCCGATCTGGAAGTTCTTTCAGATAGGCAGCTCCGGCATCTTTTGCAGCTTCCAGAATTTCAGCCAGCTGATTCAGGTCTTCCTGTAAGCGCACACTCATATCTTTTCGATAAAGTTTTTCAGAATCTGTTCTCCAACAGTTGCCGATTTTTCCGGGTGAAACTGTACACCATAAAAATTATTACGGTGAAGGGCAGAACTATATGGCCTGAGGTAATCTGTTGTGGCAATAGTATCCGGACCAATTGCTGCATAGTAACCATGTACAAAATAACAATAGCTATTTTCCGGCACTTCTTCAAAAAGCCGGGTCCGCAGATCCGTAATCGTATTCCATCCCATCTGCGGAATTTTATAGTTATGCCTTTCCGCTTCCGGGAGGCCTGCTTTTAAGGAATGAAAAGACTGAACATGTTCTTCAAATATTCCCAGGCATATTGTATCGTTCTCTGCTGAATGAGTACACATTAATTGCATTCCCAGGCAGATACCCA
>JALOMU010000281.1 GCA_025455285.1 Flavihumibacter sp. | reverse complement strand
TTCATCCTGGCCAGTTGACAGATACCCCAAACTGCGTGTATACGTGCCAGTTGGTTTCCGGTTTGTTTCAGCGCCGCTTCAAAAACTTTCATGGAACCCTCGCCTCTTTTTGCCAGCTCAAACTGTGCCTTCATGCGTACCCGCATATCTTCATGACTCAGCAACTCACTCAATTTTTGTTCTCCCTCTTTACTGAAATCTGCCGCCAGCAAGGCTTTTACCTGTTTTCTGATTGCTGTTGCCGCCAGCTTCTCATCATCCAGTTTCCAGATTCGGCCAAACAATCCGGTACCCCAACCATCGATCCAGTCGGCGATATACAAAGCCCCATCCGGACCAAAATCCAATCCCGTTGGCAAAACCCCTCCCACTACTTTTTTAGTGCTGCCCAATTCAAAGCTGGCGCCCTTGGGCTTCAGTGTAAATCCATGCACACCAGATGCGGCTGCATTGCCTACAAACTCTGCTACAAAAAAATGATTTTTATACTCCGGACTCAGAGCTGTACCGGGGTTATATACAAAGCCAGCCGGACCGCTAACATAATTCGTAATACAGGGTGTGATATAGGCAGCCTGTCCCTCCCAACGAGGCAGGTACATTTTCTCCTCCATCCAAACTTTATAGGTATTGTTATCCGGGTCATTGTATTTACCATACTGCCAGTTGGATCGCCAGCCTGCGTCGGAACCATTCACAATATATACCAGGCGTTCGCGCTCACCGGCATGATCGCCATCATTGTCTTCACTAATAATATTTCCATATTGATCAAAGGCAAATTCATGTGTATTACGTAATCCGTGTGCAAAAACTTCGAATTCTGATCCATCCGGGTTAGACCGGCAAATCACGCCACTGTTGGGATGCTCATATTTGGTACCATCAGGACCCTTACCATTAAAACCGATATCCCCGATCTGCCAGTAGATCTTACCATCCGGTCCCATTTCTACCCCCGACATACCATGTCCGCTGAATCCGATATGAATCCCATAGCCGGTTGAGATGGAGGTTTTTTCATCCGGAATGCCATCACCGTTTTTATCTTTCATTCTCCACAGATCCGGTGCTACGGCCACATAGAGATCATTTCCATCAGCCAGCACACCACCCGCCACATCGGTAACTTCATCATGAAAATCATTCACCACCATTCTGGAACGATCCGCCACTCCATCTCCATCTGCGTCTTCCAGGCGATAGACTACTTCTGTTTCAACTGTCAGGTCTCGCCAATCGCGGGAACTATCCCCATTTACATCTGTCAGCCAGCCATTACGCGCACTGTTTTCCGGAGCCAGTTCCGTATGCAGGAATTTTCGTCTATCCTCCACCGTTTGTAAGGAGATGGAAGCGATTTCCCAATCGCGATGCCCCCGGATATCAAACTCTGAATTCACCTGCCGGTTGGTTTTATTATAATACACTCTGCCCAGGTCATCCACATCAATTGCTACAGGTGAAATCACTAGTGAATCAATACCCCAGAGCTTCATGGTCAGGGTACTGCCACTATCCACCGGCGGATTGATGAGTTTAGCTACGGAATCAGCAAACTGGGTGGTATAGGAAGGTTCAAATTCTTTTACAGGAAGCTGATCCGCTTTTTCCTTACAGGCATAAACAAAAAAGAGCAAACCTGCGGCAAGGCAACCATATTTCATAGACAGCGCATTGTTGGAAGTTAGGAATAGATGTAAAAATTACGCTTTTTACTGTCAGCAGCAAAGCCGGTTAAGAAATGGATAAAAATCGCTAAAAGATTGGCTATTTTCATCCTTATGAAGCAGTTCCTCCTCTCAATCGTATTGGCAATTGTAGTCACAATTTGTTTTGCCCAGGGCGATCAGCGCACTAACTGGTACAACCCATTGAATGCGGGTATCCCGGTAATTGAAGGCAGGCTATGGCAATCCGGGCTCGATCAGCCATATGACAGATTACCCGCACATGCCATTCCGGTGGTGAGAAAGGAAGTGATGAACCTTGCAAGGAATTCGGCTGGTACCTATATCCGGTTTACAACCAGGTCCAACAGTATCACAGTACGATACCAGGTAGCAGGTGGCTTACAATTTCCGCACATGCCGGCTACCGGTGTAAGCGGAGTGGATCTGTATGCAATAGATCAGAAAGGCAACTGGCATTGGATACGCGGAAAGTATTCCTTTAGTGATACCATTCGATATAATTTCAGTCCGGTTGATTCCACGATTCAACTAAAAGAATTCAGACTTTATTTACCCCTATACAATACTGTTAAATGGATGGAACTGGGAGTGCCTGAAAAGCATTCACTGCAATGGATAGCCGCTACCAATGAAGCACAAATTGTTTTATATGGGACTTCTATTTTGCAGGGAGCCTGCGCCAGCAGAGCCGGACTTGCATGGACCAATATTTTGGGAAGAAAAATCTCCCAGCCGCTGGTCAACCTGGGATTCTCGGGTAATGGAAGAATGGAGAAAGAATTGATTGATCTGATCGCAGAAAAACCTGCGAAACTGGTAGTGTTGGATTGCATGCCGAATCTCAGCAACCTGGCTACTTACCCAAAAGAAGAACTATTGAAACGTTACCGGTATGCGGTGGAAAAACTCCGGGCGGGAAATCCCAAACTGCCCATCTTGTTGGTGGAACATTGCTGCGGATTGCCTGGCTCCAACCTTGATAGCGAACAACGAGCTGCGTACCAGCAGGCCAGTGAAACCATCACGTCCATATATCAGCAATTGCAAAAGGAGGGGTACCAACAACTTTATTTGCTAACCGCTCCAACCATAAATTTTGATCAGGAAAGCACAGTTGATGGCACCCACCCCAACGATATAGGAATGATGAAATATGCGGAGGCCTATGAACAACTCATTGGCCGGATTTTTTCGTTGACGAAGTAGGATTATTCTCCGGGTATCCATCCTTCGACTTTTCGTAGGTCCCTTTTTCCTCATTCTGGCTCTCCTTGTAAGGAGGCTTCTTTGAGGCAGAGCGGGGCTTGGTAGCCTTTGCTACTTTTTTCTTTTTGTCCAATGTGGTGGAGTTTGCAGACTTTTCCATGCTCATATGTTTTATCAGGAAAGTAATAAACGGCATTCTTCTGCGCAATGCTTACAAAGCATAGCACATTCCTGGCAGTGTTCGTGATCTTGTTTCCCACATTCCATCGCGCAGGATTCACAGATTTCCGCGCATAAGGGTAATAGTGAAAATATAAAGGGACTCTGTACAGCCAGCAGATCTGCGGTTGCTATAGTGATACTTGAACATTCCTGGTTTAGCTGAATGCAATTCCGCATATGATGCAGTTGCTCTTCTTTCAAACAACTGGCGGCGCAGTATCTGGAAGCAGCGTAGGCCCTTAAGCAGGCGTCTATACAGGCTTTGTATTTTAAATGCAAATTATCCATGTCGTTTTTTTTTCAATCTGATTAAAAAAATCCTGCCACCAGCTATTAAAAAAGCGTTAATCCCAACAGCTTAGAGGGCTGGTAATTGATGTGGCGACATTGGAATAAGCAACGAATGAATCAGTTCTTTCAATTTCTGTGTATTCGAATGAATGGACAGGATTACCATATTCGCCGCAGAATAATAAAACTTCAGGAGGCGCTCAGGTTTTTGTCCGGTAAAAAACCATTTCCAGGAACAAAGGGAGTTTTCCATGTGCAGGTCCAGTTCGGCCAAACCTTTGCAAAAGGAGGTATCCGGCAGATCCATAGTACCGCCCATCATAAAATACACTTGTCCTTTCCCTGTAGGAGGCAGACATTGTAATATTTCCGGCAACAATTGAAGGGTGGCTTCCGGCTTAGAGAAATCATCCTGAATCAACAGAATAAAATCATTGGCTGGAATACCCAGTGCCTGTCTGGCCTGGATACGATCCATTGGCACAATGTTGATACTTTGATAATCGCGGCGTTCACCGGATACAAACTGGATATCACCCAGAGTAAAAGAACCTGGCAAGGCAAGGCGGGCTTCATTGGATAAGATGGCGCTGTTTCTCATACCTTGTTAACCCAAAGAATTGTGCCAGTAATTTTTCAGCACCAGGCATCATGGTAAACCCCAGGAATGGGGTATTTTAACCTCAATTTAATGTGGTGAATTCTACACTTTCTTACCCCACTTGTAGACGACGCGAAAGGTAAGCCAATTGAATTTATACCCGGTTCCAATAGTAGAGGCAACATTGCTTGTTTGGTATTTCAAAGCAGCCTCAAAATGATTGTGTCTAAAACCCAGTTCAGTTTGCAAACGGAGTGCAGGTTCCCAATTGAATTTTTCAATTTGTTGAACACCGGCAGCA
>JALOMU010000280.1 GCA_025455285.1 Flavihumibacter sp. | reverse complement strand
ACGTCTGGTAGCGTAAACCAGCATGGTACTGCTTCCGTAAATAATATAACCTGCTGCCACTTGCTGAATACCTTTCTGGATGAAATCAGCCTGGGTACAAGGTTTACCTACTTCGCTGGTGCGACGAAAAACAGAAAATATGGTACCGATAGAAACATTCACATCAATATTACTGCTACCATCCAGCGGATCATAGAGAACCACATATTTGGATTGATTACTAACCTCATCATCAAAGACCACCACATCATCCATTTCCTCACTTCCGATGCCGGCACAACTGATCCCATGGCGCAGTACACCCATCATCTGGTTATTGGCAAATACATCGAGTTTTTTTACTTCCTCTCCCTGCACATTTACACTTCCGTTATTGCCGAGGATGTCTACTAGTCCGGCTTTGTTGACTTCCACATTGATCCGCTTGGCGGCTAATCCAATATCACGAAGGAGGTTACTAAGCTGGCCGGTTGCCTGGGGAAAATTGCGTAATTGCTGGATAGTGAATTCATCCAGGGTAAGGACCTGTCTGTTTACAGTTAGCATGGTAGCAGTCGTTTTTCGTGTAACAAAAATAGAAGGATTTAACTGACCCAACGCTGTTATCTTTGGCAAAATTTCCAGTTTTCATGCAGGTATTTAAATTCGGGGGAGCCAGTGTTAGTACCACTGAACGAATCCGCGCCCTGGTTCCTATTTTTCATCAATTCCGGGATCAGCAACTTTTGGTAGTTATTTCTGCAATGGGTAAAACTACCAATGCCCTGGAAAAGGTAGCCCATGCATTTTATGATGGTAACAAAGAGGCTGCCCTGCAATTATTCCAGGAAATAAAGCAGCAACACCTTCAAACGGCCGGAGAGATAGTAAGTACCGGATTTGCTGCCTGTGAAGAACAGCTTACGAATTTTTTTACAGAAGTGGAATGGCTGCTGCATGATCAGCCGGTGCAATCATTTGATTACTATTACGATCAGATTGTTTGTATAGGAGAATTGCTCTCTACAGCTATTGTCAGCGCTTTTCTGAATGAAGCAGGCATTCCTAACCAATGGCTGGATGTGAGGGATGTACTTCGCACCGACGACAATTTTCGCGATGCAAATATAGACTGGGAATACAGTGCTTTTAAAGTGAATCAGGTGGTTAACCCTTTATTCAGCAAAACCAGCATTGTACTTACGCAGGGCTTTATTGGCTCAACGGATGAAAACGAAAGCACTACCCTTGGCCGGGAAGGAAGTGACTATAGTGCTGCTGTATTCGCCAACCTGCTTGATGCCAGTGCACAAACCATTTGGAAAGATGTTGCGGGAGTAATGAATGCAGATCCCAAACGCTTTCCGGATGCACAACTCATCTCTACGCTCAATTATACCGAAGTTATTGAAATGGCTTATTATGGAGCCCAGGTGATTCATCCGAAAACCATCAAGCCGCTTCAGAACAAAAGCATCCCCTTACAGGTAAAATGTTTTCTTGATACCAGTTTGCCGGGTACCCTCATTCACAACAAACCGGTGAAAGATCTGCCACCCATCATTGTATGGAAAGAGAACCAGGTGCTCCTTCAATTTAAATCCAAAGATTTCTCCTTTGTTGGAGAACAACCCGTTGCTCAGTTGTATCAAACATTTGCTCATTTATCGCTTCGGCCCAATATGACACAGAATGGGGCCATTAGTTTTACTTGTGTGTTAGATGATAATCCGGAAAAAATGGAAGAGCTGGCTCATTCAGCAGCGGGCCAATTTGAAGTTACCGTAGAAAAAGGATTGTCGCTGCTTACCATACGTCACTTTGTACCAGAGCTTTTCGAAAGATTAAGCACCGGAAAAAAATTGGTGCTAAAACAGGAAACAGCAGAAACAGTGCAGGGGCTTTTCAGAAGTGAGACGTGAGGAATGGAAGATGGAGGAATGGAAGATGGAGGAAAGGAAGAAAGGAAACAAAGGAGAAGGGAGGCAGAGGAAACGGATGAGAACCCTTTATTTTTTTGAACGGATATTCCTATTCGGTATGAAAAGAATATAGTTGCGATTAAAATATGGCAATTGAATCAGTAGTAAAAAGTGCCGTGCATCCTTTCTCACTTCATAAATCATACTTCATACTTCATAATTCATACTTGTCCTAGCTTCCCACCTGAACCCCTGGCAGCTTATTTTCAATTACGATGGTCTGCTTCAGTTTCATTGGTACCGACTTCCCTTCGCGAACCGCAGGTAACCAGTCGGGCATTTCTTCAAGTGCATCCAGCAGGTGTTCATTGAGCAAATCATTGCCTCCACGGATAATGCGGGGATTTAAAACCTTGCCCTTTGCAGTCACAATGAATTCAACCAGTACATACGCAGTGTGCTGGTCGTCGTTAAGATAGGGGCCCATTTTTTTATTCAGATCCCTTAAATATTGCCGGAAGGCATCCGAACCACCAGGAAACTCCGGTAGTTTATGTACAGTAGTGGGAATTTCTGATTCATCAAATTCAGTATGCTTGCGTTTCTTTTTAACCACAGTCGGAGGCAAAACCTTTTTTTCAGCATTTGGCAAAGCATTCCTGACCTCTTCATCCAGCACATAACTGCCACGATTATTCACCATAATCAGCGGCAATTGTTTGTGCTTTTCGAAATAAAAAAACACTTCCTTCAAACTATTGGCGAGGTGAGCATAATCAGCAAAATCACGCACATATTTGCTTAAATAATCTGCACTCTTCTTTACATTAAAGCGTACAGGGAATATATGAACAGGAATAAAATCCTGCCCGGAGGATTTGGCATAAGTTGCCAATGCATACAGTTCTTCGATCTGGGAATCAGTTATCGGGATACAACCTGTAGTAACACAACTTCCGTGAATATATATATCTCCACCCGGTTGAATGGCATCACTCAGGTAGCGATCCGATGCGTTGGGATAATTTAAGCCCAACGATAAATGGTAAACACTGCGGGGATTAAATTCATTGATATAATAAAACCCTTCCGGAACCTGGTAATCACCCTCCATCCGCTTGGGACCCAGTGTGCCTGCCATGGCACATACCTTGTAGGTTTTAAACAGCTGGAAAGGTTCTTTTTTATCGTTCTTGACCCATACTTCAAGCTGGCTGTCATATTTGAAGGAACGCAGGTATATGTATTTGGCTGGCCAGGACAATCCTTTTTCCATAAACTGTCGACGAAGACTGTCTTCTTTTTTGCGAAGCATATCATGGAGTCGGGGAAAGTTTCGCTGGTAATCTGCAAAACTGGCATTGTAGGCAGTTTGCGAGAATCCAGCAAGTACCCAGCTAAGGATCAATAGGGTGATGCCGATTTTTTTCATAGTTGATCAGAACAACGCTAAAATAACACAAACAATTGATAAGAAAGCCATAAAATAATCCCCGGAAACGCTGTTCCGGGGATGTTTATTATAAGTTGCCTCTTTTTTCCTGTTCTCTCTCAATGGCTTCGAACAAAGCTTTGAAATTTCCTTTACCAAAACTTTTTGCCCCTTTTCGCTGAATGATCTCAAAAAACAGGGTGGGCCGATCTTCCACCGGCTTGGTGAAGATCTGCAATAAATACCCTTCTTCATCACGATCAACCAGGATTCCAAGTTCGCGTAAGGGTGCCAGGTCTTCATCTATTTGCCCCACACGATCCAGTAATTCATCGTAATAAGTCGCCGGCACTTTCAAAAACTCCACTCCTCTTTGCCGCAATGCTGAAACCGTTTCAATAATATTATTGGTAGCCAGGGCCACATGCTGACATCCCTCTCCATTGTAGAATTCCAGGAATTCTTCCACCTGGCTTTTTTTCTTGCCCTCAGCAGGT
>JALOMU010000279.1 GCA_025455285.1 Flavihumibacter sp. | reverse complement strand
ATTTTTTTTTCGGTTTTTCCCAATCGAAATACAATTCACCCTCTTCATCACCCAGCTTACCTGCCGGCAATCCACCAGTCTGATTTTCTTTTGCTGGTTGCTCAAAAAAATCTTTCCAGGATGGCATCGCTTTGTCGGGTGCAGCTCCACCTGCTGAACCGCCAGATCCGCCGATCCCGGAATAACCTCCCTTCTCGAGATTTGCTGAAAGCCTGGTAGAGCTCAGAACTGCTCGCTGCCTGCCGGTGTTCATCCGTAAATGGTTTGGCAACCGCATCCGATTGTTGAATACCGGCATCTATATCAAATTCCAGGGTAGGCGTTATACTGAATTGTGCAAGCGCATGTTTTACGGCAGCCTGTACAAATGCATATACAATCTTTTCGTCTTCAAATTTGATTTCCTGCTTGGTTGGATGCACATTCACATCAATCTGCTCCGGATTTAAATCAATGAACAATACATATAGCGGGAAGCTGTCTGCCGGTATCAGATCCTGAAAAGCCTGCATCACCGCATGATTCAGGTAGGCACTTCTGATAAAGCGGTTGTTAACGAAAAAATATTGATCGCCCCGGGTTTTCTTGGCTGCATCCGGTTTACCAATAAAGCCCTGGATATTGAGATAATCAGTTTGTTCCTGAACAGGTACCAACCTGGATAGATAGGAATTCCCGAGCAATTGAACAATCCGTTGTTTGAGCGAGCCTTTATCCAGGTGAAAAACCTGCTGATCATTATGGGAAAGTGAGAAAAAGATATGGGGAAAAGCCATTGCTACCCTCGTGAACTCATCAATGATATGCCGCATTTCGGCAGCATTACTTTTCAAAAAGTTTCTACGGGCGGGAACATTAAAAAACAGGTTCTTCATCGCGATGCTGGTGCCGGTTGCTGTAGCACATGGCTCCTGCCTTACGACCATACTGTTCTCCATTTCCAGGTAGGTACCCAGTTCATCCTGCGATCTCCTTGTTTTTAATTCCACCTGCGCAACTGCCGCAATAGAAGCAAGTGCTTCCCCGCGAAACCCCATTGTATTGATATGAAAAAGATCGTCGATCTGACGGATCTTGGAGGTTGCATGTCGTTCAAAACATAAGCGCGCATCGGTTTCATTCATTCCTTTTCCATTGTCGATAACCTGGATAAGGGATTTTCCGGCTTCTTTAACCAGTAGCCGAATTTCGGTTGCTCCTGCATCCACAGCATTTTCCAACAATTCCTTTACTGCACTAGCCGGACGTTGAATCACTTCTCCTGCCGCGATCTGGTTAGCTATATGATCGGGCAATAATTGTATGGTATCTGCCAATGTTCACACTCCTTTCGGCAAAGATAACACCTGCCATTAATACCATTCCCACAGTTTTTGAAGGTACGCTTCTACTGCCCTACGAACTTTTACCGCACTGGTCTGGTGATTGTTTACTAAAACCGAAAAAATCAATCGCTTTCCTTTTTGGGTAGTTAGATAACCACTTAATGCAACCTGGCCACTTAAGGTGCCAGTCTTCGCTTTCATTGCATCACCTAAATCAGCAAAATAATTCGATAATGTTCCTTCCCCCCCCGATGCAAGCATCGCATCCACCCTATTGCGCCCAAAATCCCGTTCCATTTTTTCCAATAGCCATACCATATCAATGGGCGTGAATAAATTATAACGGCTCAAACCGGATCCATCCACCCAATTCGGTGCATGTGGCAAACCTTTTAGGTCGGCCTTTAAAATGGTATCAATCAGTTTACGGGTATTCATCCAGCCATAAACCTGTTGCGATGCCATCAGTAAAACCTGTTCTGCATAAAAATTATCGCTGCGAAGCATCATCAGCTTTATGAGACTGTCTGTTGGCTGGGAATATAAAACACGGTCGGCCTTCCTGGTATTCTCACCAGGCACTAAAAGAATGGAACGACCGATCGTATCTCTTAATAAATCAAGCGCCGAAAAAAGACCATTTGTTACAAAGGGAATTTCCAGTGTTTTTAAAATCTCCTTCCCTTCCGAAATAGTAAATTGGTTGGAGTACCGGTCACGAATAACCGAAAAACTGGAAGTTTTAGCCGGATTAAAATTCACCTTCCAGGAAACTTCCGGTTCAGAGTACACAAAGGCTTCGTTTTGCAATTGTCCATCTTCAGATTCGGATTTTTCCAACACCTGTGTCCAGCGGATGGTATTCCCATAAACCGGCAGCGGACTCCGCTCCGCCATATAAGAACTGTTGTAATCGTCCCAGGACCAGCCATAACCCAGTTCCTTCTCCCGCCAGTTCTCCTGCTGAATGACCAGCTCTTTTTGATTTGATTTCAAAAAGTCGATCACCGGGTGAACAGGAAAATCAGGATGCAATAAACTGGGATCACCAGTGGGCAGCAGGTAGATACTGTCTGATGTTTCAGCATATCGGATGCCAGGAAGCGAATCACCGAGGTAACGCATCCCTGCATACATGGTGAACAGTTTGGTATTACTTGCAGGGATAAAGTATTTATCTCCCTGGTAATTGTATAGATAACTGGCTTTTTGAAGATCGTAAATACTGATGCCAACATGCGCCTGATTTAATCCCTCTTCTTTCAGGATAAGTTTTTGAGCGGATTTATCCAATTTTCTGGATACCGAACAGGCCGACAAAACAAATACCAGCATAGCTGGAAGGACAACATGTGTGTGTAACCGCATTGTTTAAAAATAACTAAAATACTCAGTTTCTTTCCTGTGCCCTTAACCAACGTTCAGGAATATCATTGTTACTGGCGATCAGGTAATCTTTATAGGAACAGGCGATAAAGCGGGTATCGGGCAATTGCATCCACCAGCGGCCGGTTCGTTTACTTTGCAGAAAAAGGGTTTCCACTTCTGCAAAAGCTGTGTTGTATTCATAAAAAGAATCCCTTTCCTTCAGGACAGCCTCCGTTTTCCCTTTATTAATTCCGTCAATGTAATACCAGATCATCTGGCTGATCTGTTGCGCTGTTAGTTCTTCCGGATCATTTGCCGGTTGATACCCGTAAATGCCAAAACTGTTCACGACCGGGCTCATGCCTGCATACCGGGCGAGTACACAAGCTTCTTCTCCATTCAACCCATTGGGAGAAATAGCAGATCCCGGGGCGTAGGCATGGGCCATTGCTGACAAATCAAAACTTACCATGCGACAGTTCCGTATGACTGGTTCCATTTCATCAATCTGCTCCTTAACAGTTCCAACCCTGAAACAATCAAACCGGAGTTTATCCATATTCTCCAGCATATAGGGATGTACATAATAACTTTGGAAAGCCAGGTGGCTATAATGTTTCATGAAATTGGGTTCGCCTGTCAGCATTTCCATGAGAAAATGATCTGCCTGCGGTAGCGCTTCCATATCGAGGTCTATTTTTGCATCAATACAAACAGCTTCGATGAGTTGCTGTCTGCTCGCATAAGCATGGTATTGCGCAAGCGTTAAATCATGTGATCCCCCAATGATCAATACCCGCTTTCCTGCGTCAGTTAATTCCCTTATGACAAGATTTAATGCAGCATAGGTATCGCTGAGTGATGCCCCAGGTTTGATGTTGCCGATATCTGCAATCCTGATCTCGGTATGCCAGTAAAAACTTCTATAAAACATTTTCCTAATCTGATCAGTCCCTTTACAGAAGGGCCTGCCCATTCCCAGTCCTCTCTGTTCTCCACAACCTATTAAAACCAGATCTACAGCCTCTAATTCCGGGAAAGCGTCTTCTTCATATATCAGAATCTGTTTTCCCATCTGACCTGCGCGAAAACCCTGGTCTTCACTGATGGCTGCCAAGGAAACCGGTAATACAAAATCCATTAAATGTTGCATTTCACTCATGGCTGCAAGATAATAATTGGACTCTTTAGCGATATGCCTAATTTTACGGTTTAATCGACCAACATGACTATTCACAAAGAAGGCTATAAATCTATCGCAATAGCCACCCTGATTTTTGTAATCCTCAACCTGTTGTCATTCTTTTTTATCAGTGCATCTGCCCCCCTGATCAGC
>JALOMU010000278.1 GCA_025455285.1 Flavihumibacter sp. | reverse complement strand
CTGCTTAAATACTTACTCCACGCGAAACGACGCCGGTGCGTTATAATTACCAGGTCAATCTCATGCCGCATGGTGAAATTGCGGATGCTGTGCTCAATGGTGCCTTCCATCACATGGCTATAAATGAACCGGCCTTTCTCCATCTGTGGAATATACTCACCCTGCATGGCCATCATACGACTCGTAGCTAGTGCCGTTTGATCAGCTTTCACTGCTATGATCTGACTCGCTTTAATGGTAAATGGCAAAACAGATGGCTGTACAATATACAGCAGGTGGATATCACATTTCAGTTCATTCGCCATTGGCAGGATGCTATCCAGCACCTGGCGACTTTTTTCTGAAAAGTCAACTACTACCAGTATCTGTTTTAATAATTTTTCCATGGTCTGCTTAGTTGGCAAATTGCAGCACTTTTGAAAAGGCAGGCTCAGTGATCTCACCATCTGCAACAAACCGAACCAATTCATTGGTAGTGCAGAAAGCGATACCAACTCCCGCCTGTTCAATGATGCAGAGATCATTTTCCCCATCCGCAACTACCACTGAATTATCCAGGGGTATATCATAGCGGCTGGAAAGATGTCTCAACGCATTGGTTTTACAAATCGGATGTGTGCAACTGCTTTCTTCGTTATGATAGAAATAGGAAGGGATTCGCACTTCTCCGGTAGCCTTCCCTTCAAAATATTCAAGCTGATTGGAGAGATGAAAATCTGCACCAATCTTGTTTTTTACATACTCTGTAATCAGGTGATAACTTTCACTAACAATACCTACCAGATAACCTCTTTGTTTCAGCATGGCCACTACCGATTGTATATCCTCAATCATGGGAATCTCAGTAGCTGTTTCAAGCAGATCGTCCATGCTGATACCTTTTAACAACAAGGATACCCGCTTGGTAAAAGCAGAAGCATCTTTTTCATGCTGACGAATCTGATCATATTCTTTTCTGAAACCGTATTTATTTGCACAGGTTTCAATAAAACTTCCTTTGAAAATGGTGTTGTCCATATCAAAGACCACCATTTTTTTCATCTGGTTTACCTGGTCTTCCATTACGGATTTCATCTCAGTGGAAATAAGATTCACCAGTTCCAATTCATTCAGATTCACCAGTTCATTCTTCTGACGCATGGCTTTCATAATGATCGCCCTGGTCACTTCCCTGCTCATTTTGCCCAGTGCATGCCAGGGTTTGCTTTTGTTTTCGATATGCCCGATAGCCACTTCACTGATCCGGGCCCGCATCAGGAACATATCAATCAGGATACCTATATCCACTCCATAATCAAGGAAAAATTCAATTCTGGAAAAGAATTGTTTGCGCCCGGCAATCATACCACTCAATGGCTGACTGAAATGCGCCAATCCAGGATAAAAGATGCTCAGCAGGGGTTTTGCAACCAGCTCCGTTACCCTGCCTGCGTTTCTTGAAAAAGTAGCTTTTACAAAATCAGCTTCGTTTTCCAGTAAAGGTTTCGCAAGCAGCGCGATGGTGTCTTCCGGGTACTCAATATCTCCATCGAGAAATATCAGGCTTTCGTTTCGGGCAGCCTGAATGCCTTCTTTCATGGAGATTCCTTTTCCGCGTGCAGCACTGATGATGATTTCTGCGCCAGCCTCTCTCGCAATGGCAACCGTATCATCCACAGACTGATCGTCTACCACGATCACCTGGGACACAACCGGCTGGGAGAGACAATAGGCTACTACCTGGCCGATTGTTTGTGCTTCGTTTAAAGCAGGAATGATTACTGTTACCATATTCACACAATTCTAGTCTCCAAATATGGATTGTAGGTATTAAGACCCGATTAAACACAGATTAAAAGGATATTAAAAGGCTTTTTCTCAGCGGAATTGCGCTGCAGCGGGCAGGATTACCCGGAAAATGGTGCCCTCTTTTTCATTGCTGTTCACCTCCAGATGCCCCTTATGCAGACTGATAATACGTTTTGCCAGGGCCAGTCCAAGTCCAAATCCTTTCTGGTGGGCATTGTGCGGAGAGCGGTAAAAGGGGAGAAATATATGTTCAATTTCTTCCTGCGCAATAATATCTCCCTGGTTGGATATTTCAGTGATCAATTCTTTGTCGGTAAACTTCAGTTGTACATGACTGGTATGGTCGGGTGAATATTTACATCCATTTTCAACAATATTTTTCAAGGCACTGAACAACAGATCTGCATTCCCGAAGACCATACATTTACTTTCATCATCCGGGAATTCTTCAAAGTTCAATTGTACCTGGTAGGTTGATGAAAGTTTCTGTACTGCGCCTGTCACTTTCAGGACTACTTCATCGAGTCGGATTTCATCTAACTCGATACTTCCTTTATGTCCAGTTTTAGCAATCTCCAGCAAACTTTTGGTCAGGTGGCGCATTTGCTGCACATCTTCCTGGATGGATAACATTACTTTCCTGTATTCATCATCCGATCTCGGCTTTTGCAGGGCCACTTCCAATTGCGAGGAGATAGAAGTAAGTGGTGTTGATAATTCATGAGATGCGTTCGATATGAATCTTCGCTGAATGGTGAAAGATTCCTGCATGCGATCCAGCAATTCATTAAAGGTACGTGCGAGTTGAAAGAGCTCATCCTGTCCACTCCCCGCATCAATGCGTTGAGATAGGTTATGGGTAGAAATATTATCTACTTCTTCAATTATATTGGAAATGGGTTTAACGAGTTGCTTGGAGAAAATCGTTCCAATCAGTATACTTAACAGTATGCTGGCGATCATGGTGAGGGCCAGAATTTTTTTCAGATCAGATAGCCACTTATGCCCGTCAGCATCATAAGCTGTAACAATGATTACAATAGGTTGCCTGACCGATTTTACATATTGACCGAATGCATCCCGGTTGCCAATTTTAAAGGAGAGTTCATTCTTAGTGATGATATTATTTATGACATCGTTACCGACAGTAAAATCATCCTCCGGATTTGTATTAAAAACATAGATTGGTTCTTTATCAACTGAAAATATCCGGATGGATTTGCGGGAAAAAAACCGGGCATTACTCGCATCAATTTTTTTCAGAAGTGCCTGGCTGGTATCACCTAAAATAGAAAAGAGTTGTGATGCATTGTGTGCCCTTCCGGATAAACGCTGTTTAAAAACAGAGGAACGCTCTACCGCCGAAAAATAATAAACAGAAAAGGAGGTTGCCAATAACAATACTGTTACCAGGATCGAAAACAGCAGGGTTATTTTGGTGCGAATGGTCAAATCAGGAATTTTCTTTTAGCACATAGCCCATACCCACCTGGGTGTGAATGAGTTTCTGTTCATAGTCGCGGTCAATCTTTTTACGAAGGAAATTTACATAAACATCGATTACATTGGTGCCGGTATCAAAATCAATATCCCATACGTTGAGCGCGATATCTGCCCTCGATACCACCCGGTTCTTATTGCGGATCATATATTCCAGTAACTGGAACTCCTTGGCCGTTAACTGGATGGGCTTTCCAGCCCGCGAAACTTCTTTACTGTCGAGATTGATCACCAGGTCGTTCACCCGCAGACTTTTACCAACAGGAGCTGCCTGCTGTGCCCGCTTGATAAGTGCCCGTATACGGACCACCAGTTCTGCAAAGTCAAAGGGCTTTACTAAATAATCATCAGCACCGGTATTAAATCCTTCAATTTTATCTTCTGTGCTGTTGAGGGCGGTTAACATCAGGACCGGTACCTGCTGGTTGACGCCCCGGATATGTTGCAGTAATTCGTATCCATTCATGCCTGGTAGATTAACATCAAGGATGACCAGGTCGTAATTTTTATTATCGAAGAATAGCCTGCCGGTATCTCCGTCAG
>JALOMU010000277.1 GCA_025455285.1 Flavihumibacter sp. | reverse complement strand
GAGCCAAAAGACTCCAGGTGTTTTTTCTTGAGTTCTTTGTATTCGGATTCAACAAATTCAAATTTCAGATTATCCATTAAACCGAGATCAAAATCAGCAGGCCCCTTAGAAATATCTTTTACAACTTTTCTGTCAACAGGTTTTTTAATATTGTTTGTTTTGTCTTTTTCTTTTTGCGCATGAGCCAAAAAAGAAGAAAGTAACAAAACAAGGAGGACACTATATTTCATATACAGATTTTATTGTAGTTATTCACCGCTTCGTTTGTATTTTTCCTTCACGAACTCGTAGAACATATAGCCATAGCGGTCATACCAGTCGCGGGTTCCGAATTGTTCTTCACAATTAGCAAGTGCAATCAGGCTCTCTTGTAGCTTACCGATCAATTCAACATATTTCAGATCATAGGCTTTTTCCATATCCTTAACACTGGCCTCAATCTTTACCTTCTGCGCCTGCCATGCAAGTCCTGAAACAGCATGTATACCGGATGTGTTATCGCCAAAGGCAATTGCCTTTTTTGAAAAATCTTTCGTGCATTTATAAATCACGCGAAGTTGCTCCAGGTTATACCGTACTTTTTCAAACTCTGCCCTTGCTTCTACAAAACAACGGGCACAATCACCACGGGAATCACTCACGGTGCTTGCTGCGCCCTCTTCCTCCTCTGCACAAAAACTGGGAATGGAAGGCATGCCCGGAGGCAAAGGAAGATCCATACAATCGCCGATACCCGTGTACGCTTCCAGGAGTTCCTTGATGGAGACACCCTGTTCTTTCAGCTCTTTCAGTTTTTCCAATATTTTTTCTGCAGTTTCGCCTTCCATTATTTCCTTGATCTGTGAAAGATGTTTTTGCATCTGCCAGCTTTGAGCGAATAAGGGAGTTGGTTGCAATAAAATTGAAATAGGAGCAAGGAGGATCAACGTCTTCCCTTTTTTATTTTTAAGCAAAACCAGGATTATAACTAATAATACCGCAATGATTCCGCCTGCAATCCAGAGGACCTTGTTTTGTCCACCCGAATCAACCGCATTCGGTTTATCATCACCGGTAGCTCCGGTTTTTTTGGAATCGGTATTCTCTTTTGCGGCATCCATTTTTACAAAAGGTGATGGCAGGTTGTTTTTTACTTCCGGACTGGCATAAACCACCAGTTGGTAATCCCCTTCATCTGTGTCGGAATACACCCGGATACCAAAATCACCATAGGATCTTAATTTAAGATTGGCAATGCCATCTGGCGCATCTGATGTAGAACCTTTCAGTTCTACATCTTCCCAATTGTTTTTAACAATTTCCATCCGTGCGTTTTTACCTTCCGGTCCCACCAGGTAAACATCAATCGGCTGAAACATGGAAGCTCCTTTCACATAAAAAAATTCACCTTTTGGTGAAAGTTTTCCCACTCCTGCAATGCCTTTTGCCCCTTTCCAGTCTTTTTGGTTCTCGAGCTGAAGTTTTACCACTTTCAGTTTTTTGTCAAGTGTAAAAGGCTGTGCTACGGCTTTCGAAACCATACAGCAACAAAGAACCAAGAAACAGCTAGTCAGCAGGATATTTTTCATTATTAGAGTTGTTTAAGTTGAGTGCCCCAATCCATCGCGAGTTGCCTGATTTCGTCTTCGGTGAAGAGTATTCCATCAGCTGGTTTACCGTTCTCCGGAATTGAGGATTGAATAATGCATTTATACGAACCCGCACGAAAAGCAGCCCGGATGATCTCTGATTTATTGGTAGTTTCATGAAACATTGTTCCGCCATCTCCTGCATCGATCAGGCCAAGATAACCCGGCATCTGGGCAAGGCTCATCATGATTCGTTTCAACTGAGCAGTATCATCAAATTTTTCCAGATTGATCCACAATACGGCCTTTGTCTTCTCATTCTCATATCGCTGATCACAAACTTTATCGGTCTGGACAGCAAATGCAACTTCCAGATTCTTTGCTGCCAAATCCTTTTGCAGGCCGGCAGGAAATAAAAAGGAGCAATTTTCATTTGGCTGATCTTGTGATGAAGAATTGCTGTTCTCAGCAGTTGCTGATGAAGCAATAGCAGTCGAATTTTCCGTAATTTTTTGTTCAGGATTTCCACATGCATTAATGCCAAAAAGCAATACAAATAGGATTCGATTACACATAGCTGTTATTTTATCAGTTTAATTTCTACACGTCTGTTTAATGCTCTTCCCGTTACTGTTGAGTTATCAGCTACCGGCTGCGTATCTCCATAGCCTTTAGCGGTAAGTTTGGATGCTGCACTTGATTTATTCAGCCAGTCTACCACCGCTTTTGCCCGTTTTTCAGATAGCTCCAGGTTATAAGAAGCATTTCCTTCAGCATCTGTATGGCCTCCTATCTCCAGTTTCCAGTCAGGATATTGCCGAATAATTGCGAGTACCTTATGCAGTGTTTTTTCTGATTCGGGCTTCAATATGGCTTTATCGGTATCAAAATATATTCCATATAAATCGAGTTTTCCTTTCTCTTCCAATTCGGCTGCCAGGTTATCCTGCGTTTCAGGTTCCAGTTTGATTACCAGGTTCCCCAATGGCCTGGCATCAAGTGTTTCCACCAGTTTGTTATTTTTATATCCTGCCGCTGCAGCCTGTATCACCACCATACCCATCGGTACATCACTGAGCTGAAATAGTCCTTCAGCACCGGTTTGAACCTCGCGGCCTCCTGAAACTTTTACCATGGCTTTCTCGATCGGCGCTTTGGTTTTTGCATTTATCACCTTACCTGCAAGAGCAGAAACAGGAATGGATTTGGGATTCACTAACAGACGGATAAAATCCACCCCAAAACCATCACCTGAATTGGTAGCCGGACCATCAATCCGGATTGTTAGTTTGCCGGTTTCTACCTCTTTCAGGAATTCCGGTAATACCTGAAGAGATAATAGTTTACCAATAGGTCCACCCTGTTTCAGCTCATTGAGGTAACTACTGATCCAGACGGCTTCCCGGTCGTTGATCCATACCTGAAATTTGGAATGGTAAGTGGCGGGTTGAAAATCGTCCAGGACCAGCTGCAAGAGGGCGTGCTTAACCTTCAGCCCTCTTAAATCAAAGGATAGTTTTAATGGTTCAGGAAGATTATAAGGTCGCTCTGTGGATTTGGTGTAGCCATCCACTTTGTTAGGTTTGGAAAAAGTTGTTTTGTCATATTCATATCCGGAGATAACCATAATCCGGTCTGTACCCGACGGATCATCCGGTTCGGGATAAAAAGGGTAATCATGCCTGGGAGTTGATTCACCGGAAAAGGGATCAAATCCTACCGGCCATCCATAGCCGAGATTATCCATATCGCCATAGCGGTATTCCAGTTCAGCCAATTCCGTGTTATAGGCGATGAAATTGGGCTGGTCCCATCCATCTGGTATGGTAGGTTGTGTAACGGTGAACTTAGAGTTTTTACGCTGTTCAATCAGCCTGTTCTTTTGTACCAGAAAGTAGGCAAAGACATCGGGTAAGGGTTGGCGGTAGATATTTTCCATCCGCTCTTTTCCTTTTTCCTGGTACTCTTTGATAGATCGGAAATACAGTTTATTCAATTCCATGTGACCAATGTACCGGCGATCTTCTTCTGACGACTGCCAATTGCTTTGGCTTGTGGGAACAGCTAATTTTATTGCGGAACCCGGTTCCGAATTATAAGCCGCTGAGTCAGCCTTTGTTTCCGCAGCAGCATTTTCCTCAGTTGCACTTGCATTTTCTTTTGGTCTTTCATTTGCACAGGCCATTAGAAAAAAACAAAGTAAATAGACTATTCGGGCTTTCACGATCAATTGATTTTAGCTGCGATGGCTGTTCCCAGTTTTTTGAG
>JALOMU010000276.1 GCA_025455285.1 Flavihumibacter sp. | reverse complement strand
ACACGTAAAACATCACCTTACTATTTTACAGGAAAGATATTTATAAAAAAAAGCCGGTTTATGCCGGCTTTTTTTGTGAAAGGTGAAAAGTGAAGTCTCACTTCCTTAACTAATTCTCCTGCTTCGATTTTTCCAGTTTGCTGTCAGCACTTTTTTTAATTGCCAGGTTCTGCTGGTAAATCATGTAGTTTACTGCATTGATCGTTTCATCCAGGTAAATATCATTGCGGAGATTTTTCTTCCATGCTTTATAGCGAGTCAGTTTGTCCGGATCTGTTGCAAACTTTTCTTCATCACCCGGAATACTTTCCACTTCCAGCTCCTGACTCAATTTGTACAGGGTCTCAATTTGCTTAACGGTTGAATTTACTTTTTTCTTTTCCTCTTTGAACTTCTGCAGATTTAGGGAATAAACCCGATCGTTTTGTTCAGCCAGCCAATCTGTATTTGTTTTTATCAGGTTGAATGCCGGATTCTGATTAACACGTTCCTGGCTATTGCGAACAACCTGGTTTAGATCATAAGGCGACTTCCAGGTATTGTATGGCGCTTTTGCGATTTCATCCCATCCAAGTGCAGTTGGCTCGTCTTTTTCACGGACCTTACTTTTTTCCAGAACATCCGGAACAACAATATCCGATGCCACGCCTTTCAGTTGGGTTGAGCCTCCATTAATACGATAGAATTTTTGCAGGGTTAATTTAATGGTACCCAGTTCACTGTTGGAACTGAACATTCCGGTTTCCTTATCCAACCCGATATTGCGCTGTACAGTACCCTTACCATAGGTTGAGGTACTGCCAATCACAATCCCTCTTTTATAGTCCTGTATAGCGGCTGCAAAGATCTCAGAAGCAGAAGCACTGAATTCGTTTACCATTACGGCAAGCGGACCATCATATAAAACACTCTTGTCCCGATCCCTTAATATGCTTGGTTTTCCGTCACGGTCTTTAACCTGTACAATGGGGCCATCTTCGATAAAAAGTCCAGCCATTTGAACCACATCATATAAAGAACCGCCACCATTGTTCCTGAGATCAATGATTATACCGTCAACTTTCTGTTCTTTCAGTTTGATCACTTCCTTAGCTACATCCACTGCACTGCGAGCCCCACGCGGATTTTCAAAATCAGCGTAGAATTCCGGAAGCATAATGTATCCAATTTTACTTTTCCCATTGCTGACAATCGTACTTCTTGCAAAACTTTCATCCTGCACAATTTCATCCCGAATAATGGATACCACTTTTACAGAGCCATCAGCCTTGCGCAATGTGAGCCGAACTTCAGTTCCTTTGCTGCCCCTGATAATTTTAACAGCGTCTTCAACATCAAATCCTGTAAGATCAACAGGTTCATTTGCACCCTGGGCCACTTTCAACACCACATCACCAACGGTTACCTCGTTTGTTTTCCAGGCCGGAGACCCGGTAATTACGGAAGCAATTTTGATATTTCCTTCCTGTGAAGTCAGAGACGCACCGATACCAAAAAAACGTCCACTCATCTGTTCATCAAAATAACGTTTGTCGCGGGGAGGAAAGAAAGTGGTATGTGGATCCATAGTGCTGGTGATCACATTCACAAACTGGTTGAAACGTTCATCGTCGTTGTATTTAAGTTTAAGCCTGTCAAACATCCGACCAACAACTTTAGCTACACCTTCCCGTGCACTGGCTTCCATTTCAACAGCTGTTTGTGCTTTGAAGCCTTCCTTGCCCTTGTTCTTTTCCTGGTTCTCCTGCATATCGGCAAATCGCTCCAGGGTCATATACTTGAGGCGTTTTCTCCACCGGTCTTTCTTCTCATCCAGGCTTTTGGGAAACTCCAGTTTTTCACTGTCGCGAATGATCGTTTCATCCGTCTGGAATTCAAATGGTTTTGCAAGTATATCGCTCTGTAAAAAGACATTTTTTTCTACATCCACCGTTTCCAGGTACTTGGAAAAAATTTCTTTTGAAAACTCGTCGTTTATTTTCTTCGGGTTATAGTGAACCTGTTGCAGGATATCTGCAACATTGTGAAGGATTTTTTCATATTTACCAGGCGGATCAGCATGGTTGGTTCCCATTGAACGGAAACCAATAAATAGGGCACAACACAACAGTACCAACAGCACAGGCAGGCTTCTTTTACTAAACATAATTTTCACCAGATTTTGCATTATTCCAAAAATAACGATAAAACAACCAGGCTTGTTGCCAACAACACCAATTAACAATGGATTATGATGAGAGGTTTCTGACATTTTTTTTAGCTGCTGCATCAGGATTCAATTTTTTACTTATTTTTGTGCCCGCTTTGAAAAAAGCATTGCGATAACCCGCATGGAGGCTGTAGCTCAGTAGGTTAGAGCATCAGATTGTGGTTCTGAGGGTCGTGGGTTCGAAACCCATCAGCCTCCCTCCTATCCCCCACTGTTGTGGGGGATTTTAATTTTGTAACTATGTCGCTCTGGCTTTTATTACTACCGCTGATTTCCGCATTTATTGGATGGTTTACCAACTGGATTGCCATCAAGATGTTGTTTCATCCCCGAACGCCACGGAATATTTTGGGCATTACAATCCAGGGGATTTTTCCCAAACGTCAACAGCAGTTTGCAGAAAAACTGGGTAAACTGGTTAGCCAGGAATTGTTATCCTTTTCTGACATTTCCTCTAAACTCACCAGCCCGGAAAACCTGGACCGCCTTTCCCCCTACATTGAAGAACATATAGATCATTTCCTTCGGGTAAAATTGAAGGAGAGCATGCCGATGATCAGTATGTTCATTGGAGACAAAACCATCGCACAGTTAAAAGCCGTTTTCCTGGAAGAACTCCGCCTTTTATTCCCGGTAATCATGGAAAAATATATGGGAACACTAAAAGAGCAACTGGATCTTGAAAAAATAGTGGTAGCGAAAGTAAGCGCCTTTTCTTCCGATAAACTGGAACAGATCCTTTACCAGATAATGGCCAAGGAATTCCGTTTTGTAGAATTAATTGGGGCGATTTTAGGCTTCCTGATCGGGCTGGTACAGATTGCCATCACTTTTTTGGCAGGTTCCTGATCCAATCCAGTTACCGCTTATACCAAAAAAAGTCCTCCCGTCCTAAACTGTTAAACTTAGTAGCCGTTCAATTGTCATATACCATTCATCCCAATCGCAACGTTTAGGCATCCATATTTGCCCAATTTTGCACACACTCAGAGAAAAAACAGAAGAATGAAACATGTATTGGTCTTATTGACCATTTTTATCGGAACCTTTAGCTACGCACAAATACCTGCCGGGGTGGGTGCTCCCGGAGGCCGGCCAGGCGGTGGCAACATGAATATCGGTAGATTTTATGGACGTATTATTGACGCAACAAACAATAAAGGGGTTGACGCTGCTTCCGTTCAGCTGATCCAGAACAAATTTGATGCCGCAACAAAAAAAAGAAAAGATACCATCATTGCGGGGATGCTTACCGATCGAAGAGGTGAATTCAGCTTTGAGGGACTGCCAGTGGCCGCTTCTTATAAACTGGTTATATCGGCCATCGGGTTTAAAGAAATTGAACAAAAAGTAGGCTTTGAATTGAACATGGCGGGTGGTGATATGCAAAAGGCCCTAGCCGGAGTTGATAAAGACCTGGGTAATATCAAACTGGAGGCCGATCCCAAAATGTTGGAATCCGTTACAGTAACTGCGTCCAAACCGTTGATGTCAATGGGTATCGACCGGAAAGTATATAATGTAGATAAAAACCTGGTTTCTACCGGCAATACCGCGGAAGACATCATGCGCAATATTCCTTCCCTGCAGGTAGATATTGATGGAAGTGTAACGCTCCGGAATGCTGCTCCACAGATCTTTGTGGATGGCCGCCCTACAACACTGACACTCGATCAGATTCCAGCTGATGCCATTGAAAGTGTGGAACTCATCACTAACCCTTCTGCCAAATTTGATGCCTCCGGTGGTACCGCAGGAATCCTGAATATTGTTTTGAAGAAAAATCGGAAAGCAGGATATAACGGAAGTATCAGGGCAGGGATTGACAGCCGTTGGCAACCCAATGGTGGCGCTGATATCAATGTTAAACAGGGTAAGGTGAATATGTTTGCAAGTGGTAATATTCGAACCAGAAAGTCCATTTCGGAAGGCAATACATCACGTACAACTTTTATTAAAGATCCTGTTACAGATCTCAACCAGGATGACTATAGTGTAAACAAAGGTCAATTCATGTTTGGAAGAGCCGGTCTCGACTATTTCATGAATAACCGGAATACGGTTGGTTTCTCTGTCAATGCGGTTCGGGGAAGTTTCAACTTTGATAATGAAAGTAATATCCAGACAGACAGTCTGTTTCCTGGTAACACACAATCCAGCTTCAGCCGTCGATTGTCTGAAGGAGAACGTTCCTTCCGAAATCTCGGATCTTCTGTTTATTACAAGCGTCTCTTCACCAAGCCTGGTCGCGAATTCACTGCGGATATCAACTATAACCGTAGTAAAAATGATAACAATACCACGATCAATAACGATGTGTTAACCGCTCCTAATGGATCCATTATACGTCGGTTCGGTCAACTCAATACCGGAGATGGCAGCAGCTCCAATATTACATTCCAGACCGATTTCGTGAACCCTTTAAGTGGTAATGCAAAACTGGAAACTGGTTTGCGATTGAATGTCCGGGGCCAGGAAAGCATCAATAATATCAGCCTGGTGGATGGGAATGGAAATGCAGTTTTTATACCTTCTCTTTCCTCCCAATTTGATTATACCGATCGCGTTTATGCCGGTTATGTTACCTATACAAACAAATGGAAAAAGCTTGGCTACCAGTTAGGATTGCGGGCAGAGAGTTCAGATTATGATGGAGAGGTTTTGACTACGACCCCTCCTCCCGGAAGCAAGGATACACTCCTGACCTATGGCAACAGCTTTCCGCTAAGTCTTTTTCCGAGTGCATTCCTGACTTATCAGTTATCTGATGATGATGAGCTGGCCTTTAATATCACCCGCCGAATCAATCGTCCGAATTTCTTCCAGCTTTTTCCTTTTACGGATTATTCAGATACCTTGAACCTTACTCGTGGTAATCCAAACCTTCGGCCGGAGTTTACCGCCTCTTTCGAACTCAGTTACCAGAAAAAGTATGGAAACGGCAATTCTTTCATTGCAAGTGCTTATTATAAATACACAACGAATCTTATTACCCGTAACCAGGTGGAGCTGATCAATCCTTTCAATAAAAATGAAGAACTGGTGATCAGTTATATCAATGCGGACAACAGCCAGATCGGAGGTATTGAACTGATTGGAAGGAATAAACTGACCAAATGGTGGGAACTGATTTCCAACTTCAATCTTTACCAATCAAAGATCAATGCCAATCAGCCGGGTATTCCAAATCAGGAAGCGATAACCTCTTATTTTGTCAAAATCAATAATAATATCAAACTGGCCAAACAGCTTACGCTGCAATTGAGCGGAAGTTATACGTCTAAAACTATTCTTCCTCCTGGTGGCGGTGGCGGTGGTGGCTTTATGTTTGGCGGACCGCAAACCACAGCGCAAGGCTTTATTCGTCCGCGTTATGAAGTGGAAGCAGCTCTTCGGTATGAATTCCTGAAAGAAAGAAGGGCAAACCTGACCCTGGCCATCAACGATATCTTCCGCACCAACCGCTATGATCAGTTTAGCTCCTCTCCCAGTTTTGAACAAAATACCTGGAGATTGCGT
>JALOMU010000275.1 GCA_025455285.1 Flavihumibacter sp. | reverse complement strand
CTCTTCCTTTTCAGGAGAGCGATCTGTGGCTGTTACGGGTGGTAGTTTTTATTCTCCCCTTCGCGATGAAGCAATTGCGCTCAATGTATTACTTGAAGTACAGCCAGATCATCCACAGGTGGCGGGAATGGCTAAAAATGTAGCGCAGCGTTTTAAAGAATTAAATTGGTTCAGTACCCAGGAAGCATCATTTGGTATGCTGGCCCTCGGGAAACTAGCCGCCCGTCAGGCTAATACTACAGCTACCGCAACGATTCAAAGCAATGGTAAAACGATTGCCACCCTTAAGGATAAACTGCTAACGGTTGAAGCTGCTTCACTCGGTAAAGGGCCAGTACAGATCAGCTCAAACGGCGGACCAGTATATTACTGGTGGGAAGCGGAAGGGATCAGTGCCAGCGGATCCTATACACAGGAGGACCAATACCTGAAAATCAGGAGAGCTTTCTTTGACCGGAACGGGAAACCGATTACAGGCAGAAATTTCCGGCAGAACGACCTCGTTGTGGTTCAGCTAACCCTTGAAAAAGCCTATGCCGGTGCTATTGATAATGTAGTTATTACGGATTTGCTTCCGGCCGGATTTGAAATTGAAAATCCAAGGATAAAAGATATTCCTGGTATGGACTGGATCAAGAATGCAGCCACCCCAACAGCAATGGATATCCGCGATGACCGACTGCACCTGTTTGTGGATGCTACTAATAACCGGCAGGTGTATTATTATACGGTGCGTGCGGTTTCTCCGGGCATATTCCAACAGGGACCTGTAAGCGCAGATGCCATGTATAACAACGACTATCATTCGTATCATGGTGCAGGAAAAATTGTGATCACAAGCCGATAATAATGAATATTGATACGAGTGTTGAGTTTATAAAGCTGGTACGGGATACAGCCAGGGAAGCGGAGTTCAGAGGGGAATTGCCGGCCTTTGTATGGGAACAGGTATTGAGCGCCAACTGGCTGAACCTCTATCTGCCTGCAGATCTTAGAGGAATAGGAATGGAATTCCCGGAAGCAGTGGAAACACTGGAAAAGATAGCGTGGATAGATGGCTCGCTGGGTTGGACCATCACGCTTTGCAGTGGGGCACACTGGTTTCTTGGATTTCTGGATAAATCGCTCCAGGCAGATTTGCTGATCCAGGATCGCTTGTGTATTACAGGTAGTGGGAATGCAGGAGGTACTGCAGTTTCGTTGGATGGTGGTTATTGGATAAAAGGAGAATGGCCGCATGCGAGTGGTGCATCCAAGGCAACCTATCTGACCGCCAATTTTACCATGAATGGAACTGTGGTTGCCATGCTGCTGGATGCAAAAGAAGTGGAGTTGATCGGAAACTGGTCAACCATGGGAATGAAAGCTACGGCCAGCAATGGTTTTCGGGTTACTCCGCAATGGATTCCTGCACGAAGAGCTTTTGTTATTGATCCAGAAAGGGCAATCCATCCGGATCCGGTGTTTAAATTCCCTTTTGAATTGCTGGCTGCCTATACGCTGGCAGCCAATATAACAGGAATGGTTAAACGTTTTGTTGAATTGGCTGAATATCAGGGCAGGGTTTCAATAGAACCCTTCAATCAGTCGAGAATAGAGCTTTTACAAGCCTGCCGGGATAACTGGGAGCTGGTAAAGCAAGGCATGCATCCCGGGCAGTCGGCCATTGGTGTTGCCTGTACTCAAGCCAGGAACCTTACCCGGCAAGCCTTGCTATTGGTGCAGAACTTGTACGGATATCAGTCGCTGGCCGGCGCGAAAGAACATACTGAACTAAATCGTGTGTGGAGAAACATTCATACCGCTGCCCTGCATCCTTTATTGAGAAGCATCCCTTAAGGAAAGTTCTTCCTGGAGGTATGCAGCAATTCGTTGGGTCATATCGCGCCAGCGGCGCCTGGCACCAGGGCCTCCTCCAAATACCGGGTTGAAATGTTTGTGCAATTCATGTCCGGCGCCTTCATATAGCTGTACATAATGGGCAATTCCAGCACGATGGGCCTCCCGCGCAATGATTTCAGTGCCGAAAAATGGTCCGGCTACAGTATTTGAAGGTACCACCCGATCCTTGCTGCCGTGTATGGAAACAATCGGGACCCTGGCATTTTTAATCCACGTACTATCATAAATCGAGCCCCACATATTAATAGCGGCCAGTACCTGGTTAGGATTGTGAGTGGTGTCCATATTGGCACTATTTGACCGTTTGAGATAGGCAGCCAGTTCCGACTCACTGCTGCAAACTTCGTGGAGGGCCATCATGCCCCCGGCTGAATTTCCGGCCAGGATGATTTTATCTGGATCAATGCCGTATTGCTGGTGATTTAATCTGAAAAAATCAATAGCTAACTGTAGGTCTTTCAACGCTTCAAAACAACCGTCGGCAAGATCTTCAAAACGGGAGAGTGGCTTTTTTTTACTCTTCCTGTAATTGATCGATGCAACAGCATATCCCCTTTTGGCAAATTCTCTAGCCCAGAAAGGAGTACTGTCGGATGCTTTATTACCTAGTTTAAATCCGCCGCCATGCATGGCAATGATCAAAGGACGTCTGCGGTTTTTGTCTTCGGCGGATGCATACCAGTCGAATTTGTGGAACCTTTTTTTAACACCAGGTGTTTCCTGTTCGTGGTAGGAAAGATTTCTTTTACGGTCCACTTTTTCAAACTGGATGTCTTTGTACCGAAGGCTCGCTTTCGGCTGTGCTTGTATGTTAGTAAGAATGAATCCCGACAGCATCCCTGTCAAAACTGCCCGTAGTATCATAGGTTAAATGGTTTCCGTAATTGATTGGGTAACCACCCCAAATTCGAATTGCATTTCATTCAGCTTTCGGTAGAGCCCGTCTTTTGCCATCAGTTCTGCATGGGTGCCAGATTCGTGTACAACGCCTTTATCCACTACAACAATCTTATCGGCATTCCGGATGGTTGAGAGCCTGTGTGCAATCACAAAAGAGGTTCTGCCTTTCATCAGATTGTCGAGCGCTTCCTGAACCAGCTGTTCACTTTCACTGTCGAGAGAAGATGTAGCTTCGTCAAGTATCAGGATAGCCGGATCTTTCAGGATCGCTCGCGCGATGGCAACCCGTTGTCTTTGTCCGCCACTCAGTTGGATACCTCTTTCACCCACAACGGTATTGTACTCATCAGGAAAAGCTTCAATAAACCGGTGCGCATTTGCTTTGATTGCTGCCTGGGTGATTTCATCATCTGTTGCATCCGGTTTTCCATATGCGATGTTTTCCCGGATGGTACCACCAAAAAGCAATACTTCCTGTGGTACATAGGCCATCTGCGCCCGTAATTCTGATAAGGGAAAACTGGATGCTTGTTTGCCATCGAAAAACAAGTTCCCTGCATCGGGTTCATAAAAGCGGAGCAGCATGGAAACCAGGGTAGATTTTCCTGCACCACTGGGTCCTACAATTGCAACCTGTTGTCCGTTTTGCGCCGTTAAACATAGTCCCTTTAACACTGGTGTGTCTTTCCGGGAAGGATAACTAAAGAAAATATGTTCAAACTGTACATCACCCCGGATGCGGTTTTCCGGCGCCACCGTAATCGCTTCCAGAGAAACCGGTTCGCTTTCACTACGAAGAATTTCACGGATGCTTTCCGTTGCTCCCAGTGTTTTCTGCAATTGGGAAAACATATCGGCGAACCCCGCAAAAGTGCCACCGACAAACATTGAAAAAATGACGAACATGGTGAGCGATCCCAGGGTGAGTTCACCTGATTGTATCATATTGGCTCCATACCACATTACAAATGCGATAGCGCCAAACACACTGAAGATCATAAAGGAAACAAAAGCACCCCGATACCGTGCGTTTTTGATG
>JALOMU010000274.1 GCA_025455285.1 Flavihumibacter sp. | reverse complement strand
CTGGAAGATAATGGCGCCAGAGTTAGCACCGTGGAGCATGTGCTGGCTGCCCTGGTAGGTATGGGGGTAGACAATGTGCTGATTGAAATCAATGGACCTGAAACCCCGATTATGGATGGCAGTTCGCAGCCCTTTGTAGAACTTCTTCAGGAAGTGGGTGTTCAGGAACAGCCCGCAGCCAAAGCATGGTACAGCATTGATGAGAACATTTATCATTACGACGAGAAAAAACGGGTTGAGATGGTGGCCATGCCTTCCATGGATTACCAGATTACAACCCTGATCGATTTCAATAGCCCGGTTCTGGGCACCCAGCACGCCGGCCTCAAAAACATGCGTGAGTTTGTGAAGGAGATTGGTCCCTGCCGAACTTTTGTATTCCTGCATGAACTGGAGATGTTGCTCGATAACAACCTTATCAAAGGAGGCGATATCAATAATGCGATCGTAGTGGTTGACAAGCCTGTAACCGAAGATGAAATGCAACGATTGGCAAAATCGTTTGGACGGGATAAAATGGAAGTAAAGCATGAAGGGTATCTGAACAACCTGGAGCTGCGTTTCCCCAATGAACCCGCCCGGCACAAATTGCTGGATGTGGTGGGCGACCTGGCCCTCATCGGATATCCAGTAAAAGCAAGGATTATCGCCAACCGCCCGGGTCACAGTACCAATGTGGAATTTGCCAAAAAGATCAAACAGTACATTAAAAAGAACCGGCACCTCAAGGACGTTCCGGTGTATGATTGCAACCAACCCCCTATTTATACCGCGCAGCAGATCGAACAGACCCTGCCGCATCGCTATCCTTTTTTACTGGTTGACAAGATCATTGAGCTGACCGATAAAGTAATAGTGGGAGTGAAGAACGTAACCTTCAATGAACCTTTCTTCACCGGGCATTTTCCTGGCAACCCGGTAATGCCGGGTGTGTTGCTCTGTGAAGCCCTGGCTCAAACCGGAGGTATCCTTGCAATCAACTCCATGCCAGCCGGACAATACGATACCTATTTCTTAAAAATCGATAACTGCAAATTCAAGCAGAAAATCGTACCGGGTGACACCATGCTCCTCAAAATGGAACTCTCTGCCCCTATCCGCAGAGGTATCTGCGAAATGCGGGGAACCGTTTATGTAGGAAATAAACTTTGTGCCGAAGCCGATATGGTGGCACAGGTGGTGAAACGGGTATAATCACCTATTTTTGCACGTCAGATTAAAAATCTGACGTTTTTTTTAATATGATTCATCCACATACCTATATACATCCGAACGCGAGGCTGGCCACCAATGTGAAAGTTGATCCCTTTACTGTCATCCATCAGGACGTGGAGATTGGTGAAGGAACCTGGATCAGCAGTAATGTGACTATCATGGAAGGCGCCCGCATCGGTAAAAACTGCCGGATCTTTCCGGGAGCGGTTATTGCGGCGGTTCCACAGGATCTGAAATTTGAAGGCGAATATTCCATCGTTGAAATCGGCGATGACACCACTATACGGGAATTTGTAACCATCAACCGCGGCACCAAAGACCGGGGCCGCACAGCAGTTGGAAAAAACTGCCTGATTATGGCCTACAGCCACCTGGCACATGATTGCATTATCGGTAATAATGTAATCATGAGTAATAATGTCCAGATGGCAGGACATGTGACCGTGGGTGATTGGGCCATTATAGGTGGCGTAAGTGCGGTGCATCAGTTTGTACAGATTGGTCAGCATGCTTTCGTGAGCGGCGGATCACTGGTAAGCAAGGATGTTCCTCCTTTCATCAAAGCAGCCCGTACCCCCCTCTCTTATGCGGGGGTTAATTCAGTGGGACTGAAACGCCGCGGCTTCAGTGTGGATCGCATCAATCATATCCTGGATATTTATCGCATTCTCTATAACAAGGGCATGAACACCTCCCAGGCCTTGGAATTCATTGAAGAGGAATTCAGTGCTACCGATGAGCGGGATGAAATTGTAACCTTTATCCGGGAAAGCGGAAGGGGTATCATCAAGCGATACACCAAAGGAAGCACGGATGACGATATCACTATCTGATACGGGTAAACGATATAATCGCGAATGGATCTTTCGCGGGCTCTCCTACGAATTTACTATCGGCAATGCGTACGCTATCACCGGACCAAATGGTTCAGGTAAATCCACCTTGTTACAAGTACTGGCAGGAGCCGTGGCTCATTCGGAAGGCAAGGTTAGCTGGGAAAATACGTCCGGTATCATTGACCCCGATCAGGTATACAAACAACTTTCTATAGCAGCACCTTACCTGGATCTGATTGAAGAGATGACTGCCCTTGAGTTTCTGCAATTTCATCAATCCTTCAAACCCTTTTTGCCTGGGTTTTCAATTGAAGCCATGCTGGAGCGCGTGGGACTTCAAAATGCCCTGCACAAGCAAATCCGATTTTATTCTTCGGGAATGAAACAGCGTATCAAGCTGATACAGGCTATTTTTTCAGATACTCCACTCTTATTGCTGGACGAGCCCTGCTCCAACCTGGATGCTTCAGGGATTGCCATGTACCAGGAATTAATGTCAGCTTTCAGCCACAAACGACTGGTGATCGTAAGCAGTAATGACCTGCAGGAATATGGATTTTGCCAGGAGAAATTATCCATCCTCGACTGGAAACCGGTTGCTAAAAAAATCCGTTAACGCCTGCTTGCTATAAGAAGGTTCAGATCCGTATACTTCAGGTTAAAACGCTGGCTGAGATGAAAATGCGTAAGTGCTCCTTTGAACAAATAAATACCGCTCCGCAGGTAGATCTTTTGCCAGATCAGGTTTTCAATCCCTCCTTCTTCTGCGGCTTCCAGCAATAAGGGCATCAGCACATTGCTGATACCATGTGAAGCCGTACGGGCAAATCCGGATGGGATATTGGGAACACAGTAATGAATTACACCGTATTTCATGAAAATCGGTTGTTCATGACTGGTAATTTCGGAGGTTTCAAAACATCCCCCGCTGTCGATACTAACATCAATGACAACACTGCCAGGGCGCATATTACTCACCATCTCTTCAGTAACAACAACAGGAGCGCGGCCAGTACTGGAACCGAGTGCACCTACCGCTACTTCGCAAGTTTTGAGTTGTTTGGCCAGGATCTTGGGTTCCAGTACGGAGGTCCAAAGGCGATGACCAATATTATTCTGTAATTGCTTGAGCCGATACACACTGTTGTCAAAAACTTTTACAGAAGCACCCAGCGCGATGGCAGCCCTTGCAGCATACTCTCCCACTATACCCGCTCCAATAATGATAACTTTAGAAGGTGGAATTCCGGAGATACCTCCAAGCAAAACACCCTTACCGTGATTAGCCGAACTCAGGTATTGACCGGCAATTAACATCACGGCGCTTCCTGCAATTTCACTCATGCTACGAACAATGGGAAGAGACCCGCTTTCATCTTTGAGTTGTTCAAAGCAGAGGGCAGTAATTTTTTTATCCATCATCTTCTCCAACAGGGCAGCTTTAAGCAGCGTGGTATGCATGGGAGAAATGATTACCTGGCCCATTTGCAGCAGCAGGAGCCTTGTACACTTCAGCCTTATCATACACAATACGCGCTCCCGCTTCACTGTAATCACGATCACGGAAATGAGCAGCATCACCTGCATTGTGTTCAATTGTAACCTGGTGGCCATTACTCACCAAAACGCCCACAGCATCCGGTGTGAGGGAGACACGGTTTTCCTGGAATGCGATTTCTTTCGGAATACCAATATGTAATTGGGCACCGGTTGGTTTTACATCCAGGGTCTCTTCCAGCGTTTCGTAACTGAAGGAGGTGCTGATAAAAGGTTTTTGCTGCGACATGAAATAGATCGAGTTGGAAAATTACAATTTCTGCGGCGATTTTTGGCTAAGAAGCAGTTGAATCCCTGAGTTCGAGGTACCGGGTGGTTGGGTCCTCAACCCGGATGGTAATAATGACCAGGTTATCCGGCAGGAGGTGCGGTATTTTTTCGGCCCATTCAACGAAGCACCAGTGATTTCCATCCAGACAATCTTCTATTCCTGCATCCACGGCTTCTTCTTCAGATTTTAGGCGGTAACAATCAATATGGAAAACAGGTCCGCTTGCACTGGCATATTCATTTATGATGGAAAAAGTGGGGCTACCCACCGGATCTTTCACACCAAGAGCATCACAAAGTGCATGTACCAGGGTGGTTTTGCCCGCTCCCATGGGTGCATAAAATACAATAATACGGGGCTGTTTCAGGTAGTTCAGAATTTCGCCGGCCACAACGGGTAATTCTGAATGGGTAAAACGTCGAACCATATCCAAAATTAGGGCAATTTAACCGCCTTCCTGCCAGCCGGGCTTTTCGTAAATTTGCTCATTAACAGGCAAATGATGAAATATGGAATCAATTAATTGGAAAGTGGAAGGAATGACCTGTTCCAACTGTGCCCTCAGTGTAACCAAATATCTTGAGAAAGAGGGTATGCAGAATGTGAAAGTCAACCCGATTGATGGCGATGTTCATTTTGAAACAGTTCACTTCGATAAAGAAAAGCAGGTTAGTATAACCAAAGGGATTTCTTCCCTGGGCTATGCAGTAGTGGACGAAAAAGCAGCCAAACCAGCACAGGGCCAGCACCCACCAATGAATAAGTACCTGCGGTATATGCTGATCTGTCTGCCTTTTACACTGGTACTAATGCTGCACATGATACCTGGATTGCACTGGGACTGGCTGATGAACCCCTGGGTTCAGCTAGCCTTGAGTTTACCGGTTTATGTGATCGGAATGTATCATTTTGGGCGCAGTGCCTGGAAGAGCCTGCGTTCGGGAGTTCCAAACATGAATGTATTAATTGCCCTGGGCGCAACTGCCGCATTTGTATATAGCCTGGTGGGGATATTTTTAGAGCAGCCCGGAGATTATCTGTTTTTTGAAACTGCTGCTGCTATCATCACCCTGGTGTTTTTAGGAAATTACCTGGAGGATCTTTCCATCCATAGCACCCAACGCGAACTGAATAAACTGGTTAAGAGTCAAAAGGTAATGGCGAACATGATCGCTTTTGATGACCAGCACCAGGAATTGATCTTTCCCATTGAGAATACGCAATTGAAAAGTGGCGATCTGATCCTGATAAAAAATGGAGAGCAGGTTCCTGCGGATGCTAAAATATTATGGGGGGAGGCCAGTGTGAATGAATCCATCATCACTGGCGAAAGCGAACCCATTTTGAAAAAGCAGAAGGATATGTTGATTGGAGGCAGTCTTCTATTGGAAGGAACCCTGAAAGCGCAGGTTACGGCGAATGCGGATCAGTCGGTTTTGGCGAATATCATCAACCTGGTAAAAAAAGCGCAGGGAGATAAACCACCCGTGCAACGTATGGCTGACCGGATCAGTGCGATTTTTGTACCAGTAGTGCTGGTAATTGCATTGCTGACATTCGGGTTGAATTATGTATTTCTTTCAGGCAATTCGGATCATGCTCTGCGTGATGCACTGATGCGCAGCATTGCTGTGTTGGTGATTGCTTGTCCCTGTGCCATGGGCCTTGCTACACCTGCGGCGATCGCTGTAGGTTTGGGTCGTGCTGCCCGAAATGGAATTCTCTTCCGAAATGCAAAATCCCTGGAAGCATTTAAAGATATTAAACAGGTGGTCTTTGATAAAACAGGCACCCTCACCACCGGCAGTTTTACCATCCAGCAATTTGAAGCGTTGGGTGTACCGGCAGATGATTTCAAGCGAATTGTGGTATCGCTGGAAAAATATTCCAATCACCCAATTGCGCAGGCGATTAGTCGGGAGTGGAAGAACAATGACCTGCTCCGCTGGGCATCCATTGAAGAGGTAAAAGGAAAAGGGATGAAAGCAACCAGCAAAGACGGGGATCAATACTGGGCTGGATCTTATGATATTGCGAATAACCATACGCGTGAGGATCACCACAATGTGTATGTATTGCGGAATGGGGAACTCATTGGGTGGATTGATGTGCGCGATGAAGTACGACCAGAAGCAAAGGAGGTTGTGGATTACCTGCATACTAAAGGAATTCATACTGTTTTGCTTAGTGGCGACCGGCAGGCGAAAGCAACGGCCATTGCTTCCCAGTTGGGCATCCGGGAAGTGATTGCGGAAAAATCACCGGAACAAAAACTGGCGATTATTGAAGAACGAAATGCGACTACACCTACAGCAATGGTGGGAGATGGTATCAATGATGCGCCGGCACTTGCAAAGGCTTCCATTGGAATATCGCTGAGTGATGCTTCCCAGGTAGCGATGCAAACTGCCGATATTGTACTAATGAATCATGGATTGAAGCAATTGCCGGAAGCGCTGGGATTGGGTAAACACACCCTGCTCACGATCAAACAGAATTTATTCTGGGCCTTTGCCTATAATGTAGTAGCGATTCCGGTTGCCGCATTTGGATTCCTGACTCCCGCCATCGGTGCACTGGTAATGGGCCTCAGTGATGTGGTGCTTGCAGTGAATTCGGGAAGGCTTTTTGTGAAGAGGGTAAAATAGGGAGGAAGGGAAGATGGAGGAAGGGAAGATGGAGGAAAGGAAGAAGGGAAAATAAAACAATAAAAATTGCAGCAGCAGGAGATTCATTCTATTTTAAAACAGTACTGGGGGCACTCAGCGTTCAGGCCTTTGCAGGAGGAGATTATCCGGACTGCATTGCAGAAGCAGGATTGCCTGGCGCTATTGCCTACAGGGAGCGGGAAGTCTGTTTGTTTCCAGGTGCCGGCATTGGTGATGGAAGGAATCTGTCTGGTGATTAGTCCGTTGATTGCCCTGATGAAAGACCAGGTAGCACAGTTACGTAAAAAAGGTATTTCTGCCCTGGCGATTCATACTGGCATGCCCTTTAAAGAGGTGAACAAAACCTTGCAACTTGCACTGAATGGCCAGATCAAATTTTTATATCTGTCACCAGAACGCTTGCAGACTAATCTCTTTAAGGAATACCTGCCAGCTCTTCCGGTTTCCCTTATCGCAGTGGATGAAGCACATTGTGTATCCCAATGGGGATATGATTTTCGTCCGCAATACCTGCAAATTGCGAGCCTTCGGGAAATCCTGCCCGAAGTTCCAATTCTGGCGCTTACCGCTTCGGCTACCCCATTGGTTCAGGAAGATATATTGACTCAATTGCAGTTGAAGAATGCAGTCGTGCACAAGGGTTCCTTTATCCGTGAAGCCCTCTCCTACAGCTGTTTTGAAGAAAGCAGCAAACTTCCCAAACTATTTGATATCATTTCTAAAGTGGAAGGCAGTAGCATTGTGTATTGCAGAAGTCGAAAGCGAACAGTGGATATCTGTCGTTTCCTGAATGAGCGGGGAATTTCAGCAACCTATTATCATGCCGGCCTGAACCAGGAGGAACG
>JALOMU010000273.1 GCA_025455285.1 Flavihumibacter sp. | reverse complement strand
AAAATCACGAATCGCCTCATAAAAAGGTTTACCCCGATAAAACTCCAGTGAAGGAGCTTTCGCATCATCCACTGATGGAACCTGCTGCTGAGCAAAAGCAGTTAATAAGGTGGTTGAAAGCAGAGTGGTTAGGAGCGTTCTGGTTAAGAATTTTTTTGGCTGAATTTGCATATCCTGCTTGTTTAGTTTACCTGTTGGACGGGAGTTTTATCCGAAACGCCGTTTTCATTCACCGCTTCGATGGTGTAATAGTAAACTTTTTCCTTGTCCATCCGAAACGCCGTTTTCATTCACCGCTTCGATGGTGTAATAGTAAACTTTTTCCTTGTCCATGCCTTTAAAATAGTATTCATTTACATCATGCACCATGATGCAATTGTACAATTTATCGGGGGCTGTTCCATAATAAATATTGTATGCGTAAGCCTGATCAACCGGCGACCATTTGATATAGGCGCTGCGTTTATCCTTCTCTGTTCTAAGTACCAGAAAAGTCTTCACAGCAGGAGGCCTTGATCCATTTCCCATTCCGAATACCCTAAAACCGGACAAAGCAAACTTTCCCGTGGGCATATGAAAATTCTCCAGTTTAAGGTATCGGGTTTTTAAAGGTGCATTTAATTCAATGTAATCATGCGGAACATCTTTTTTGTTCTGACTTTTATCTATGAGCAGGTTCCATTTTTTTCCATCCTGCGAATGGTAAATTTTATACTGATGATAGATATCAGTTTGTTTACCAAGAAATTCCGCATCCTGGTCGGCATAATTGAGTTGAATGGCATGTACTGTGGAGATTTCTCCGAGGTCGGTCTGGATCCATTCCCCTTTATTTCCTGATGCCGCACTCCAATAGGTTTTAATGGACTCATCTACCGCATTGTTAGCGGTATAACCGCCAAGAGTAGACGAAACCTGAACCGGCTTTTTGTAGTTGAGTAACATCCATCCGGTAAAGCGGCTTTTACGATGATCAGCCGGACCATTGGGCAGGTAGTGGGGATAGTCACCAAATGCGGTATTGGCATACATTATTCCATCTTCATCAAAACCTGCGGGCCAAATTCCATTGCGACGCTCAAAGGTGTTTTTCACATTGACACCCATCGTTGAAACATGCCAGTAATTATTCCAGGGATCCTGGTAAGTGGCACCATGTCCTGCTCCTCTTGCAAAACCTCCGGGTTTGAAGCTGACCGGATCGGATTGTGCAGTAAAGGGTCCGAGTGGTGAATCACCCACTACAACGCCATCTGCATAGCCACTCATTTCAGTACCGGGACCTCCCCATTGCAGATAATATTTTCCCTTGTGTTTGGTCATCCAGGCACCTTCAATAAAACCATCCAAAAAGGTATTGTCCATGTATTCACCAAAGCGATGCCAGCCATATCGCCAGTCTTCCAGGAAATACATTTCTTTTCTGGTTCCAATTGGCTGAAATGTTTTTCGGTTCAACTCAATTCCGTATAAAGGATAGCGATTACTACTTCCATTGTACATATAAAAACGCCCATCACCGTCGAGGAAAAAAGCAGGATCCCAGCCACCAATCTCGAGTGAATCCAATGCTTCCTTCCATTCATTTCCTTTCGGATTCGTACTCATCCAAAGCGGAAAATTGCTGGAATAGGTAGAACCAAAAACCAACATAGTATCACCAATAACAACAGCTGCCGGTGCACATAATTCATCATAAACTTTGTGATAGGGCTTAAGAAATTTCCGGGAAATAAAATTCCAGTTGAGCATATCGGAACTCCACCAATAGCCCCACTGGTTAGTGGAGAACAGGTAATAATCTCCTTTATAAGTTACGATCACCGGGTCAGCAGTTGCGCGGTGCCTGCCCCATTCACTGAAATTAGGAATCGGGGTATAACCGTAATCGAGGTTGATAGGATTACAATAAGTTGTTTGAGCTGTTGCTACTGATTTACCTGATTGTGCAAAGCTCAGATCCGAAGCAAAAAGTAACAATAGAACGGGGAGCTTTGGAGAAAAAAAATGTTGGTCCAGACTGTATTTGCCGGCACCCCTGAAGAAAAACAGCAATCCGATTAAAACAAACATAAAAGGATGTTGATCGCCATACCAGATTTTACCATTACCAAGAATAAAAGCGATGAATAACATCGTTGCGATCATGGGCCATACTGCCAGCCGGGTAAAGAGCCCAATCGTTAGCAGGATACCGGAAATTAACTCCGAAGCTTTTCCAAGATATGCCATTGTGGTAGCTGTCTCTGCAGAGAAGTAAGGCATCCAGCCCGCATATTCTTTAATTTTTTCAGCATCAAACACTTCCCAACCGTGATAGGTCATCAACAAACCTGTTATGATTCTTACCATTGCCCAACCAGGTTCCAGCCAGATTGTTTTTTGAGTAGCGTTGAAAGAGGCCATGTTGTCTGATTTTAGAGATTTCCATTTTTCATTTCAGCGGCAGCAAATTGCGCGGCCCTGGCGGTGAACGCCATATACAAAATAGAGGGACTTTGATTACCGGTGCTGGTCATGCAGGCGCCATCCGTCACAAAAACATTTTTACAGAGATGCAGTTGATTCCATTCGTTGAGCAGGGAATTGGAAGGATCCGTACCCATGCGTACACCACCCATTTCATGAATATCGAGTCCGGGTGATTGTTTCGTATCGTTTACGACAATATTAAAAGCGCCACAGGCCTCAAGCATTTTTTTGCCTTCTGAAAGAAAATCCTGTAACATTTTCTCATCGTTTTCATCATAATCGACAGCTGTTACCAGCAAGGGTATTCCCCATTGATCTTTTTCAGTTGGATGCAGATAAACGCGATTGTTTGCCTTGGGAATGGTTTCACCCTGCATATACATGTAGATCCTCCAGGGGCCAGGTTCGGTCAGCGCTTCCTTCAACTCTGTACCCATTTTATCCGGATGGCGATCTGCGTTTATCCATTCGCGATAGGCACCGGAAAAAATGGTATAACCTCCAATAAAATCCATTTCCTGTTTGCCGAGGTTGCGAAAATTCGGGATTACACATTCCGCGGGACGCCGGCCTTTGTAATAGCCATCTTCATGGCCTTTGATTTCTCCATTCATATAACCACGATAGTTATGGAAACAGATGTAACGGCCAAGCAGATCGTGATCATTTCCCAGCCCATTGGGAAAACGCTCTGATTTGCTATTAAGTAAGATCAGGTTGGTATTCAGCGCCGAGGCGTTTACAAAAATGATCCGTGCAAAATAATCGGTGGTGGATTTTGTTTGGCTATCAATCACGCGTACCCCTATCGCTTTTTGTTTGGAATCATCATAGAGAATGGAATGCACTACCGAATGGGGCCGAATGGTCAGGTTCCCTGTTTTTTTAGCCCAGGGAAGGGTACTGCTGTTGGAACTGAAATAGCCACCAAAGGGGCAACCACGCATGCAGAGGTTACGATTCTGGCAGGCGCCCCTGCCCTGCTCCAGGTGAATGGGTTCCGGCTCAGTTAAATGCGCCCATCGACCTGAAATATAGTGCCGTTGAAATTTGCGCCACAATGCTTCTCTTATGTCTGCTTCCACACAATTGAGTTCATAGGCAGGAAGAAATTCGCCATCGGGCATTGCCGGAATGTTTTCCTTACTGCCACAAACCCCGATAAATTTTTCGACATGACTGTACCAGGGTGCGATATCCTTGTACCGGATTGGCCAGTCAGTAGCAAATCCATATTGTTTGGGAGCATTGAATTCAAAATCACTCCATCGCTGACAGCTTCGGCCCCAGGTAAGGGATTTTCCTCCAACCTGGTAACCGCGGATCCAGTCGAAGGGCTTTTCTTGTACATACGGATGATCTGCATCTTCGATAAAAAAATGCTGTGTATCTTCTGAATAACCAGCTGCTTTGGAGATGAGCGGATTTTTTTGACGTTGCGGCTGAGTGATATATCCACGGTGTTTGAACTCCCAGGGATGGTTGTTCATGCCAGGGTAATCCTTCAGGTGTTCCACCATCCGGCCACGCTCCAGCACCAGGGTTTTCAAGCCCTGCTCGCAGAGTTCTTTGGCAGCCCAGCCTCCACTGATGCCACTGCCAATTACAATTGCATCGTATGTATGTTGATCACTCATTTGCTCATTTTAC
>JALOMU010000272.1 GCA_025455285.1 Flavihumibacter sp. | reverse complement strand
TCGAACGAATTTCCGGGAAGAAATCTCCCATTTCGCTGGCAAGAACCGCCACCAATTGATGCATGAATGGCTCTTTTAAATTCAAAAAACTATAACCATATCGAATAGCCCTACGCAAAATACGGCGAATGACATAGCCCGCACCACCACTCGAAGGTAGCTGTCCATCACAGATTGTGAAGGACACAGCCCTTATGTGATCCACAATTACGCGTATAGCGATATCTTGTTTAGACATTCCTCCCTCATAACGCACACCACTTATTTTCTCTACCTGTCGGATAAGCGGTGTAAATACATCCGTATCATAGTTGGATTGCTTACCCTGTAATACCCGCACCAGTCGCTCAAATCCCATACCTGTATCTACATGGGTAGCTGGCAGTGGCTCCAGGCTACCATCTTTCTTTCGATTGTATTGAATAAATACATTGTTCCAGATTTCAATTACCTGGGGATGATCCTTATTAACGAGTTCACGTCCTGGCACCTGCGCACGTTCTGCATCCGGACGGCAATCCACATGGATCTCACTGCAGGGACCACATGGACCGGTATCACCCATCTCCCAGAAATTATCTTTTTTATTTCCATAAACGATATGATCCTCCTCCACCAGCTGTTTCCATTTCGCCAGCGCAACAGTAGATGCAGGCAGGTGTTCAGCAGGATCGCCTTCGAAAACAGTCACGTATAACCGATCCTTTGGAATCTTATATACTTCGGTTAGCAATTCCCAACTCCATTCAATCGCTTCTTTCTTAAAATAATCTCCAAAACTCCAGTTACCCAGCATTTCAAACATGGTATGGTGGTAGGTATCCACACCAACCTCTTCCAGGTCGTTGTGTTTTCCACTCACGCGTAAACATTTCTGGGTATCCGCCACCCTGGTATAGGGAGCTTTTTTATTTCCCAGGAAATAATCCTTGAACTGGTTCATACCTGCATTGGTGAACATCAGGGTAGGGTCGTTTTTCACCACAATTGGTGCAGATGGCACTATCGCATGTCCCTTGGAAGCAAAAAAATCCAGGAAAGCTTTTCTTATTTCAGCACTTGTCAACATAATTCGGAATGATTCTTGAGCGTATTTTTCGCCGCGCCTGCTATATTTGCGCAAAGCCGGTGAAAGTGGTGCAAAGCTAAGGAAATGGGCTGTGCAGGCATATATGAAAAAAATCAAATATTACTATAACCCGACGACCCTTCGATACGAGAAGCTTGAGACCCCCCTTCGGGTTAAGTTGCTTCGCGCCCTTGGTTTTATAGCCGGCTCGCTGGTTACTGCCTTGATTATAGTCTCCATCGCCTTTCAATACCTTGATTCTCCGAAAGAAAAAATCCTCCGCCAGAATTACGAGCGGGCCCGCGACAACTACGACCTGCTCAACTTGCAACTAGGAAAGTTGAAGCAACAGATGACGGAGCTGGAGAAAAGAGATAATGAAATTTACCGCTCCATTTTTGAGGCCAGCCCGATCCCCGACAGCGCGAGGGTAAAGGAAATGGAAAAGCAGAAAGAGATTCAACTGGTTCAGGCTATGGATGCGGATGCATTGTATACAGATATCGTTGGAACCTTAAATAACCTGATCAAACGGGCTGCCTATCAGCATAAATCATACGATGATATCGAAGGATTTATTAAAAATAAAGAGATTCTGCTGGCCGCTACCCCTGCCATTCAGCCTGTAAGCAATTCAGATTTACGAAGGATTGCTTCCGGTTTTGGATACCGCATCGACCCGGTTTATAAAACCGTAAAAATGCATGCGGGACTTGATTTTGCAGCGCCACAAGGAACTCCGATCTATGCAACAGCAAATGGATCCATTAAGCTAGCAGGGAACACCGGAAACGGGTATGGCAACCATGTGATCGTCAATCACGGGTATGGGTACGAAACACTGTATGGTCATATGTACCGGATCAAAGCAAAATCCGGTCAACGGGTAAAACGGGGTGAGATTATCGGTTATGTAGGAAGTACCGGCAAATCAACCGGTCCACACCTGCATTATGAAGTACACAAAAATGGAAAACGGCTCGACCCTGTCTATTTCTTCTACAACGACCTTACTCCGGAGCAATACGATCGTTTGCTGAAATTAGCCGCCGCCAGTAACCAAAGTTTTGATTAAAGCGATACCATTTTGCGGCACGACCATTGTATCTTTATGCGTCAATGGGAAAGCCATATCAACAAATCACATTAGATTTTGGATTTCAGGAACCAGAAACTTCTGAAATAACTGCCTTGACCACCGAGGTGGATGCCATCTCGCCTGAGCCTGCTTCAACATCAAAGGCCCCGGTTAAAATTGAGCAGACAACTGAAGCAACAGCGATCACGCTACGCCGCAAACCCGGCCGTAAACAAAAGGAGAAGACCTGGAAATCCGCCACCCCGGGCAAACGTGGACGCAAATCATTAAAGGAAATAGCAGCCGAGGCCGACCTGGTTGAAATCCCCTCCGACGAGGAGTTATTTACCAAACAATATTATAGCATCGGTGATGTGGCCAACATGTTTCGCATGAACCCGGCCCTGATCCGCACCTGGAGCAATGAGTTTGAAGCCATGTTAAAACCGCGGAAAAACCGCAAAGGAGACCGATTTTACCGGCCGGAGGATGTAAAATTCCTTCATCTTATTTATCACCTCGTACGCGTTCGGAAGTTTACCCTGGAAGGCGCTAAAGAACACCTGAAAGGACAAAAGAAAAAGATGGAAAACCAGTTCCAGGTCATTCAGAAATTGCAACAGCTGAAAGCTTTCCTGCTGGAATTGAAAGCCAATCTTTGATTTAGGGTTGATTTGTTACTACTACTTCGCGTGTTTCTCCTGCCAGTTCAATTTCCATAGATTCGAGCAAACGTAATATTTCAAGATTGATGGTCTGCTTCAACTGATTAAACTCAGCCATGGGTATCATTCCTGTGTAGTATTCGGCAGTAACGATAAATGCATTGGCTGTAATATCACTCAGCAAACAGGAGTAATTTTCAATCGCAGGGTGACTCAAAATAGTTTTAATACCTGCAACAGAATGATCCAGTTTTACGGTGGAAGTTTTCAAAGAAAGTTCCAGTCTTAAATCGGCCCTGCGCTGTGAACGCAAACTCAGATTATCCATAATGCTGTCCACCATCTGTTTATTGGGAACACTTACATAGGTTTTTTGATCAGTTCTTAGTCTGGTACTCCTGAGACCAATTCGTTCAACCGTACCCGTTATCTGATGCACTTTTACTGTATCACCCACATGAAATGGCTTGTCGAAAAAAATGATAAAGGAAGCGATCAGGTTCTCCAGACTCTCGCGGGCAGCAAGGGCAAGAGCACCTGCAACGATAGAGAGACCGGCAAGATAGGTAGTAATATCTTTATTGAAAGAAAAACGGATAACGAGCAGAATACCGACTATAACCAAAACGGTCTTAAAGAATTCCTTGAAAAAAACAATCATCTGGTTATCTGCCAGATCCTCGCTCAGGTTGGCTTTCTGTTCCATCAGCATTGCAATGAAATCAATCATTCTTCGCAACAACCAGACAAATATGATCACCCAAATACCTTTTGCAATACTGGCAAGAATATCCCGGATTTCTACCTGGTAGATCTTTACATTGAGTATTGCTGGAAAGTTCAGGTTATCGAGCGCAATCATAGTAACCGAAACAATCAGGAATACCTGTATAGGCTGAAAAACCAGCTCCACAAATGAATGCTGATCAATTTTCCAGGATCTGCTTTTAATAATTTTGAAAATTATACGTGATAATACTCTGGACAAATAGCGTTTAAAAAGTATGGCAAGCAGGATGGTTCCTAAACAGATGATATACG
>JALOMU010000271.1 GCA_025455285.1 Flavihumibacter sp. | reverse complement strand
TGTAGGAGGAACCAACCTGTATCGTTCCACCAATGGATTTTCCAGTACTACATCTACCAGCTGGATTGGTGGATATAAATACTGGGGAGCAACTGCTACTACGTTCCCGGTTGCCAATTACGATGATAACCACCCGGATATACACAACCTGGTATTTGACCCAACCAATCCGAACCGCGCGCTTTGTGCAACAGATGGAGGTTTGCACATAACAAATAATGTTATGGGTACCGATTCTGAAACTTTGCCGGTAGATTGGACAATGATCACCGGTTATCAGACCACACAATATTACAATATTATCATGTGAACCTGGAGCACCGTCCAACCGGCAACCAGGTGAATAATTTCATTGGAGGTATGCAGGATAATGGGGCTTATTTCAGAAATGGAAATGTGAATGATCATGTGCAGGCAGGATCGGGTGATGGTGGTGCTGCTGCTATTGGCAAATTCATCAACTTCAGTGATTACACCTTATTCGTGACCAGTCAGCTGGGAACACTGGTTCGGTTAACTCCCAATGCAGCTAACGCCATTGAGCCATCCACCGGGTTAACTGCGAATCCAGGAGGAGGTGAAGGAGAATTCGTAACTTATTTTAGTCTGGATAATGATAATCCGGAGAACTTGTATTACGCCAATTTCAACCGCATCTTCAGAACTACCAATGCCACCACTGTTACAGCCGCTACTGGCTGGACAGAATTAACCGGTGTAGCAGCAAAAACCAATACCAATAATCCATCTGGCAATGATATCGGAATCCGGGCCATCAAACTGAGTCACGGGCCTTATACCCCAGCGAGTACAATGTACATTGGAACTACGGAAGGAAGGGTGTTCCGGTTGAATGATCCACGAAATGCAGCACCTGCAACCCAGCCGGTAGAAATTACGCCTCCGGCCATAAATACCATCCTGAATTCAGCCCGGGTTTGTGTAGGCGGAATTGCCATCAATCCGAATGATGACAACGAAATCATGGTTGTGTACACCAATTACCAGGTAACTGTTGGCGGAAATACCAGACGCGATTTCAATATCTGGTCAACCAACAATGCAAAATCCGCCAATCCAACCTGGACCATGGTAGAGGGTAATCTAACACTGCCGTCTATACGCAGTTGTGCCATTGTTGCGCGTAAGGATGCAACCGGCAATGAGTTTACGGAATATTATGTGGGAACCTCTGTAGGCTTGTACAGTGCTATCAGTATACGTGATTCTATTACCGCCAGTAAACCTATTGTATGGAAGCGGGAAGGTGGAAGAACCCTGAATTATGCAGTAGTAACATCACTGGCTTATCGTCCGCAGGACAATGTATTATTGGTAGGAACGCATGGTAATGGGATGTATTTCACCACGATACCGCAACCCAATTATAAACCGAATGTTGGAACCGGCGTGAATGATCCGGTGCGCAATGATAAAAACTTCATCCGCTTCTCCTATCCAACCATTACCAGCAATAACCTCGAGTACCGGGTTGGGAATATGTTTGAGGTGAAAGAGCTGGTGATCCAGGTATATAACCTGAATGGACAGTTGATTTTGAAGAGAACCGGAGGTTATCAGAATGGAAGCATTGATGTCAGCAGACTATCACGCGGAACCTATATCCTGACCATAACCAGTAATGATTACAAACAGCAGTTTGTGAAGAAGTTTTTGAAGAACTAGGTTCTGAAAAGAATGAGACTGGTAAAGTAGATGAGGTATAAACTGACGAAGACCGCGCCTTCTGTTCTGCTGATTTGTTTATCACTCCGGAATACAGGGTAACAGATGATGGCCACCAGAGCGGCCAGGGGAAGATCGAACCAGAGAATATCTTTGGAAACATCAATCCCTCCTGGAGCCAGGATACAGGTGATCCCCAGAATGACCAGGACATTGGTAATGCTGCTGCCAATCAGGTTTCCGACTGCAACATCCCGATCATTTTTAATGGTGGCGATAACAGTAGTAACCAGTTCGGGGGCTGAAGTACCAACCGCAACGATGGTAAGACCAATGATGGCATCAGAAACACCAAGAGAGGAAGCAATGGTGACGGCACCTGACACCAGCCATTCTGCGCCGATAATCGTGAGGTAAATGCCTCCTCCCAGCAGGATAATATTCCATACCCAAAGCCAGGTTGTTTTTACAGGAGCTATTCGTTTGTGTTCATATTCTTCTTCGTATTCCTTTTTGATAGAAGCGGATTCCATCCTGCTGAAACGAATCAAAACAACTGTATAAACAACTGCTGCCAGCAGCAGCAGAATGCCTTCATAAGCCTGTAGCACGCCATCCCAGGCCATGGCAGTAAGGGCAATTGCAGCACCGATCATGACAGGCAGGTCGAGTTTAATACTCATGGCATGCAGAGGTAGGGCCCGAATGGCAGCACTCAATCCGAGTATAAAAAGAATATTCATAATGTTGGTACCTGCAATATTGCCAATAGCAAGTGCCCCCTTTCCTTCTGCAGCGGCTGTAATACCAACGGCGAGTTCCGGCATACTGGTTCCAATCGAAACTACCGTAAGGCCAATGATAATGGGTTTGATACCAAGAAAATTGGCGATCCGGGTACTGGTGCGAAGGACCAGTTCTGCCCCCAGAATGATCACTACTAATCCGATCAGAAATACTACTACAGGTGGAAGTACCATAATTGTAAACTGAAGTTGGGATTTATTTTTTTCTGGCGATCAACCAATTCAGTGCCAGGGAAAGAATCAAAATCAACAGACCGCCAAATTCGCGCGATTGTTCAATCCAGGGTTTGGTGGCTTTCATGGATTGAACCAGGCTTTCGGCATCGTGTTCCCTGGCCCAGCTTATCACTCCATCCGGTGCAATGAAAAGCCAGGTTGCATACCCGATATAAAACAGGATAGATAAAAGATACAGCGTTGGTGGAAATTTTTGTTTGAGTGCGAGCCAGCAAAGCCAGGCACCCCAGCAATAAATCGGAATCCAGAGATAAGGATCCGGATCATTGTATTGCAGCGCTGCACTTAACAAGAAGAGTACAATAAAAATATAGTTTACCCATTTCATGTTTGTAAGATCGGAAAAATCCGGAATCCCATCTTCCGTTCCTCCATCTTCCATTCCTCCCTTTTCCTTAACTTACTACAAATTGCTGCCTATGCTCCCCCCCTGGCAAACCGGAAAGGTCATCCGCATAGAAAATGAAACTTCCAGTACCAAACGATTCTGGATTCAGGTGCCTGAACTGGAGCGATTTGACTTCAAACCCGGACAGTTTGTAACCCTGGATCTACCCATTCATGAGCAGAAAAATAAGAGATGGCGCAGTTATTCCATCGCCTCCTGGCCAGATGGCACCAATGTGTTTGAGCTGGTGATTGTGTTACTGGAAGGGGGATTGGGTACAGAATACCTGTTTAATAAAGTGGAGGTAGGGTCAGCGTTAACCTTTCGCGGACCAGCAGGTGTATTTGTATTGCCTGAATCTATCGAGCGGGATTTGTTTTTCGTTTGTACGGGAACGGGAGTAGCGCCTTTTCGGTCCATGACTCATTTTATTCTGGAAAACAATGTACCGCATCAGCATATCTACCTGATATTTGGATGCCGGAAATTTGGGGATTGTTTGTATGGCCCTGAATTAAAGCAATTGGAAACGACTGTTCCCTCTTTTCACTATATACCAACCTTTTCAAGGGAAGAGGCAGGGGATCATTTAGTGAGAACGGGCTATGTACACCAGGTATACGAAGAGATTTGCAAAGAAAAAAAACAGGAGAAACCGGAAGGAAATTATCCGGCCCATTTTTATCTCTGTGGCTGGAAGAACATGATAGATGAAGCCAAACAGCGCATTCTCGCGTTGGGATTTGAGAAAAAAGATATTCACCTGGAATTGTACGGATAAGCTCAGGAATGCTTTCTTACGATTGCATCTTTTGCTTTATGCAGGCTGATCACGGGTACTTTTTCAAGTTCCGGCTCTTCCTGTTCTGCGGTCAGTTTGTGTAAACGCAGGATTTCGGCATGGTTGTTCACCATTTCCGTTTCCAGTTCCAGGATTCTTTTTTGGGATTTTTGCAATTGTCTGTTCCGACACACAAAACCAAGCAAAGCACCGAGTGCGAATACCGCAATAGTGCCCAACAGGACAGCCAT
>JALOMU010000270.1 GCA_025455285.1 Flavihumibacter sp. | reverse complement strand
ATATGCGAGATATGACTTACATAGGCAGCATGCAGATCATGATCATGTGCATTCATTTCCAGGAGGTGCATGCCAATTTTCTGAAAGGCATTTTTTACCCAGCTAACGGCATCTGCATCACTTTCTGCAGCATTGCACAATACAACAGCTTTATTTTCAAATGCATGTTTTACAGCAGCAGCAGGGCCGCTGTATTCCGTACCCCACATGGGATGAGTTGCCACATAACGTCCGCGCCTGGGATGTTCCTTTACAACATCAATTAATTGCTCCTTGGTAGATCCAGCATCCAGCACAATCTGATGGCTCACCTGGTCCAGTACTTTGGGCAACAGTCCTGTCATTTTATCAACGGGAATGCAGAGGATAACCACATCCGATTCTTCAATAGCCTGCTCCAGTGGTAACACCTCATCCACCAATCCCATTTCCAGTGCTTTTGCTGCATGATCTGGATTGGCCTCTACGCCGATAATGCCAGCAGCCATACCTTTTTCATTTAATTGCAATGCCAGCGATCCGCCAATCAGCCCCACTCCAACTATTGCAATTTTTTTTCGTTCCATGCTATTTCAACTTTTCGTTACGTATTTTTTAGTCTTCTTCTTCCATTCCTCCTTTCTTCCATTCACCCTTCTCCTTCCTCTCCTTTGTCTCACTTCTCACGTCTCACTTCTCACGTCTCACTTTCCGTACCCGCTCCATCGCTTCTTCCAATTTCTCCTCCGGACTACAAAGACTCACCCGAATAAATCCATTACCTGCGTTACCGAAAATGCCGCCCGGCGTAATGAATACATTCGCTCCATATAGAATAGCATCGCTCATTTCAAAACCATCTTTGTACTGTTCTGGAATTTTTGCCCAAACGAACATACCAACCTGTTCCGGATTATACGTTGCGTTCAATTCATCCAGTAATTCAAATACCAATTTCCTGCGCCTGCGATAAACATCATTTACTGATGCATACCAATCAGCTCCCAATTGCAATGCTTTTGCAGCAGCCAACTGAACAGGCAAAAACATACCACTGTCCATATTGCTTTTGAAACGGATCACTTCATCTATACGATCCTTTGCTCCAGCCAGCATACCGATCCTCCAGCCCGCCATATTCTGACTTTTACTGAGTGAGTTCAGTTCCACCACTACTTCCATCGCACCTGGCACTGCCAGCAGACTAACAGGCTGATCATTCAGGATAAAACTATAGGGGTTATCATGACAGATCAGTATCTGATGTTTTTTCGCAAACTTTATCAATCGGGCATAAAACTCAGCTGATGGCACCTGCCCGGTTGGCATATGCGGATAATTCACCCACATCAGTTTTACTCAGATCCGTTTTATCCAGCGCATCCAAATCCGGCTCCCAGTTTAAGGATTCCACCAGTTCATATGAAACCGGTTCTCCACCTGCCAGTTTCACGGCACTGCTGTAGGTTGGATAACCCGGGTTGGGAATCAATGCCTGGTCGCCGGTATTCAGATAAGTCATGCAGATATGCATGATCCCTTCCTTACTTCCGATCAGCGGCAGAATTTCGGTATCCGGATTCAGCTCCACCCCATACCAGGTAGCATACCAGTCGGCCATTGCCTTGCGTAATACAGGTGATCCCTTATAGCTCTGGTAGGCATGTACATTGGGTTTTGCAGCTTCTTCCTGCAGGGTTTTGATCACATCTGGATGTGGCGGCAAATCCGGGCTACCAATACCCAAATTTATAATCGCCTTACCCTCTTTATTAAGCAAATCAATTTCGCGAAGCTTTTGAGAAAAATAATATTCACCAATGCCATTCAGTCGGTCTGCGGTTTTTAACTGCATCATTGCTTACCATTTTTATAAATTCCATAAACCTGCAAACTCACGGTCAGCGGTTCGATTTCTTTTATTACTCCCTGGAACTGTTCCAGGCTGTCGAATTCCATATCCGCATGGAAACTGTATTGCCAGTCGCTGCCGGGAATCGGAAAACTCTGCAGTTTGCTCAAATTGATACCTCCTTCCGCAATCCTGGTCAATACTTTCGCAAGGCTTCCCCTGGAGTGATCGGTATGAAAATTAACCGAAGCCTTGTTTGCATCCGGGATTTCCTGCACCATATCCCTTCTTTGAAGGATGAGAAAACGGGTATAATTGTTTTTCATCGTATGGATATTCGGAGCCAGCACTTCGAGATCAAACAGATCTGCCGCTAGTTTACTGGCAATAGCTGCTGCATGTTTATTGTGCTTCTGGTGAATATGTTTGGCACTTAGGGCAGTATCCTCCGTTTCCACCAGTTTCCAGTTGAACTTCTCCAGGTAATCAATGCATTGCAGAATGGCCATCGGATGCGAATGTACTTCCCGTATATCTTCCAGTTTTACACCTGGATTTACCAGCAGGTTTTGTTTAATCTGTAGATATACTTCGCCTACCACCTGCAGGTTACTTTTCTGTAATAAATTATAGTTGGGAAGAATGCTGCCAGCGATGGAATTCTCAATTGCCATTACACCGCCTTCGCTTTCTTTTTTACTGGATGCAATTTTAACTACCTCGCGGAAGGTATCGCAGGGAATAACTTCTACTTCCTTGCCAAAAAATTGCTGTGCTGCCACCTGGTGGAAGCTACCTTCATAACCCTGTATGGATACTCTTGTTGCCATAAAAAACAAAAGTCCCGGGCTTTCGCCGGGACTCTCTATGTTTAGTTTTAGTGATCTTATTTCGTTGATCTAACACAAAGCATCGCCGGCCTTCTGCCTGTAAAAAAGTAGAAGTAAAAATAAAATCGGCCAAATGCATTTACTGTGAACATGAAGTAAAAATAGACAATGATTGAATACAACAAAAAAGTTTTTTCCTTACGAATGTTAGTTAAACCGTCTCATTGCAGGCGTTTCATCTGTTGTTCATCCATTTTCCGGAAAAGGTGAAAAGGTTTAAACGTACGCCAGTTATCCAATTCCACCAGCTCTATGATTCGTTGCAATTTGGCTTTGCGGAAATCGTACTGGGTTTGTTCCGGCATATTTACTAAAACAGCCCATCCGTTTTCATCCATCATTTCCTCAAACCATTCTTCATAGTAATCACGGTCGCCGGAATGATAATTCAACACATTTTCTGCAATAAAAATGAATTTGTGAATGCCTGCTTCCTGGAACTTGTCAATCACCTCCCGTTTAAGTTGCATGATATCATTTTCAATCGCATCATTCCATTCACCCAGGAGTTCTATGATAACATACTGTTCTTCGTAATCTGCGAGGATTACTTTCAGATACAGGGTTCTTGATCCAAACTCATCCCATTGGGGGTGGATGTAAAAATTGTAGATGGTTTGGGAATATTCAAATTCAGAGTAAACGCGCCCGTAAAAAGGTGATCGCTCATCTTCTTCACTCACATAAATATGGCGCCAGTTGTAAAATGGTTCAATTTCGTGCACACCGGCAAGTTACTAAGTTCTCCCAAATTTGCTCAGGCCGGATTCGCTGCCTTCCAGGCGTCAACTGCTTTTTTAACACTACCGTACTTTAGCAGCAACCCTTTTGCCGCTTCATAATCATCCAGTTTCAGTTGCTGCTGAACCATTATGGTGCCACGATCCACCAGCTTTTCATTACTAAGCTGCATGTTCACCATTTTATTGTCTTCCACCCTTCCGATTTGTATCATAACAGTAGTGGAAATCATATTGAGGACCAGCTTTTGTGCGGTTCCACTTTTCATACGGGTAGATCCGGTAACGAATTCGGGCCCTACCACCACTTCTATTGGAAAATCGGCTTCCTGGCTTACAGGAGAGTTCGGATTGCATGAAATGGAGCCGGTGATTATACCGTTTTCACGGCACTTCTTTAAAGCACCGATTACATATGGAGTTGTACCACTGGCAGCAATTCCAACCACCACATCTTTTTCACTGATAAAATGTTTTTTCAGGTCTTCCCAGCCCTGCTGCAAACTGTCTTCTGCATTTTCCACAGCTTTTTGGATGGCTTCCTCTCCACCGGCAATCAATCCGATTACGAGCCCATATGGCATACCATAAGTTGGCGGTATTTCACTGGCATCCAGAATGCCTAAACGCCCACTTGTACCTGCTCCAAGATAGAATAAACGGCCACCTGCAAGCATATTATCCGTAATAGCGGAAACCAGTTTTTCAATCTGAGGAATTGCTTTGGCAACTGCCAACGCCACTTCCTGGTCTTCTCGGTTTATATTTTGCAAAATCTCCGACACCTCCATTTTTTCCAGGTGGCGATACCGGCTTTCCTGCTCGGTTACTTTAACAAATTCGGGCATATGCTTGCGTTGATCTTAAAATTATTGGTGGTACTGAATCAATCCTTCAATCGGATGCTGAAGAATTTTTCCCAGTTCCAGTTCGTATGAGGAACAAAGGTCGGAAACCACATCACGGAATCCAAATGCTACCCCACCTACAAAATGAATCGGATAGTTCCAACTTTCCTTGTATTTGATCACATGCTGAAAGAAGAAATCATTCAGGCCATCTTCAATGATGTTTTCAATCATATAATGGCCGCGGTTTTCAGCCAGGAAAAGTGTGAAGCTGGCCAGAAAGCGGTTGGGTAAAGGGTGTTTATACACCCGATCCAAAATATCCACATCCTTCATGTTGAACTTGTCTTCAAACCGATAGGCCAGCTCTTCATCAAAGGTTTTATACAGATAATACTGAATTACTTTTTTCCCCAGGTAGGCGCCGCTTCCTTCATCGCCCAGTACATAACCTAAACCCGGACTGTTCTTGACAATTTTTTTTCCATCGTAATAACAGGAATTACTACCGGTTCCAAGGATACAGGCGATGCCTTTCCCCCGCTGACATACTGCACGGGCAGCCCCCATCAGGTCGTGATTGACTTCCACCGGTTGCTCTGGGAATACCCGTTGGATGGCTTTCTGCACCGATTTCCGGTTAGCCGGGTTTTTGCACCCTGTACCGTAATAAAAAATTGCTTCCAATTTATAGCGACTGATTTCGGGATATAAATCACGCCGAATCAACCGTTTTTTTAACCTTTCCTTTGTCGACTACACACCATTCACACTTGGTTGCACCACTGTCTGCAAGTAATATGGCCATGAATTCACTTTAATGCTGGAACGAAAATAAAACTATGTTAGCATACTGACTGTAATAATATGGAAAGCGGCTCCGGGCATTTCAGTAATTTGCAACTTTAGAACGTATATGAAGCAAGGTAAAAAAGTTCAGGTTTGGCTTCCCCTGCTCTTCGCAGTGATCATGATTGGGGGAATGGTAGTTGGGTATAAATTGCGCGACAATACACAGGTTGCCAGTAATGTATTCCGGTTTGACACCAAAAGATCACCATTGCAGGAAGTACTGGACCTGGTGATGTTGAAATATGTTGACAAAGTAGAGGTGGATACACTTGGAAATGCTGCAATTCAGGATATGCTGACCAAACTGGATCCGCACAGCAATTTTATCCCGGCGCAACACCTGGGTGCATTAACCGAAGATCTGCAGGGAAATTTCCAGGGTATTGGAATTGAATTCCAGCTATTCCGGGATACTGTCAATGTTGTAAATGTAGTTCCGGGCGGCCCCAGCGAAAAAGCCGGCCTTCAGGTTGGGGACAAATTTCTTAAAGTAGGTGATACCACCGTTACCGGAGGAATCAGTTCGGATCGTATCAAGGAATTGTTACGGGGACCTGGCGGATCCAAGGTAAGCACTACCATCCTGCGGAATGGCCAACCCATTTCGGTTACCATTACCCGTGGCACCATCCCGCTTCCTTCCCTGGATGCCGCTTATTTACTGGAGCCTGGAACAGGTTATATGCGGATCAGCAAATTTTCAGAAACTACCTATGAAGAATTCATGGCTGGACTGGAAAAATTGCAGGGCGAGGGAATGAAGTCGCTGATTCTTGACCTCCGTGGCAATGGTGGCGGCATATTAGGAGAAGCGGTTGATATGGCCGATGAATTTCTGGATGGCGATAAACTGATCGTATACACCGAAGGCAATAATATGAAACGCCAGGAATATCGTGCCCGCCGGAATGGTTTGTTTGAACAAGGCAAATTGGTGTTGCTGATGGATGAACAATCTGCCTCCGCCAGTGAAGTATTGGCAGGCGCCCTGCAGGACTGGGACCGGGCCACTATTGTAGGCAGACGCAGCTTTGGAAAAGGATTGGTTCAGGAACAATATCAGTTAAGCGATGGGTCGGCCTTACGCCTGACAGTTGCCCGTTATTTTACCCCCAGTGGCCGGAGCATTCAGAAACCCTACGACAAGGGCATTGAAGATTACCAGGATGACCTGCACAAACGATTTGAAAACGGCGAAATGAACAATGCCGACAGTATCCATGCAGCCAATGGCAAGGCCTATAAAACCAGCAAAGGCAGAACTGTGTATGGTGGTGGAGGAATAGTACCGGATGAATTTGTTAGCGCCGATACTACCCTTTTATCCAGTTCAGTAACTGCCTTGTACCGGAACAATACGATTGGGAATTTCACCTATCTCTATTATGTCCGCAACCGCGCATCTGTGGATGGATTCAAGAGTCCGGTTACTTACAAGGATGCCATCCGCTTTTCAGAAAATGACTGGCAAAACCTCAAAAAGATGGCAGAACAGGACAGCGTTAAAGTGGGTGATTTCACATCCGCAGACCGATCCTTTTTATCTGAGCGTATGAAAGCCCTTATTGCCCGGTATCGCTGGAGAAGCGAAGGGTATTTCCAGGTCCTTAATGCTGGGGATGAAGTGGTGAAGAAGGCAGTGGAGGAAGTGAAAAAGGGCAAGGAAGAGGGAGGAAAGGAGGAAGGGAAGAAATGACACCTAACCCCATTTAATTAGTACTTGACCGAAAGCTGGGCGTTTCTATGGAAAGTGAGATGTCAGACGTGAGACGTCAAACGTGAGACGTCAAACCGGAGGGCTTTTAAGGTAACAATTGAAAGTGCGTTACTTTAAAAATCCTCCGGTTTTAATTACAGGTATAAGGTTTAATGTTCAGTATGAAGGTTCAGTATTTATTTTAAAAGTTCGGCTTCCAGGAATTGGGTGTAAAGTATAGGGGTCTTCCATTCCTCCATCTTCCTTTCCCCCCTCTTCCATGCCTCCTTTGTATCCTAGTCTCCTTTGTATCCCCTTCCAGGCTCCCCTTCTCTATCCAACAGTTCCTTTTTCTCAATCTGGTAAGATCTGATCAGGCCAAGCCCACCACCGAT
>JALOMU010000269.1 GCA_025455285.1 Flavihumibacter sp. | reverse complement strand
CGCAACCTACCATTTATCAAACAAACCAGGTACTGAATCCGGCCTTCCAGGTGCGACTACTGAACAGTTTTAATCAACCGGTTCTTCAACCTAATGTGGCTATAACAGTAACTGTTGAATCCGGAAACGGACAGGTTGTAGGAACCCTTACTCAAGTTACAGATGCAAATGGTATTGCCTTCTTCCACGACCTCTCATTAAACGGAAACAACACGCATACCCTTCGTTTCAGTTCTTCCAGTTTGAGTCCGGTAATTTCAGAACCACTGATTTACAGCACGCTTTTACCATTAAACTGGCTAAGTTTTAGTGGCCAGGATAAGGGCAACTCTGTTCAGCTGAACTGGAGCACCAGCCAGGAAGAACAAACCTTTGATTTTGTTATTGAAAGAAGCTCCAATTCACAACATTGGCAAGCCATTGGGCAGTTGCCTGCTGCGGGTTCTTCGCAGGGAGTAAGACAGTATACCTGGAACGATCAACAACCCATACGCGGAAACAATTTTTACCGAATTGTTCAACGTGATCTGAACGGTCGGCAAACTACCAGTAAAGTAATTAAGCTGCAATATAACAAGGAAGCAGCCATTCTGGTCAGGGTCCTGTCCAATCCGGTTATTGGAGGTCAGCTTCAGGTGGAAATAAGCAATCCGACTACCATTCAATTCTTCAATAGCGGCGGATCTCTGATTATGACGAAAACCTTACCAGCAGGGCGATCCAGCGTTTCCCTTGATCATCAGGCAGCTGGAATGTATTACCTGAAAGCGGGTGAAAAAATAGTTCCACTGGTTTTACAATAAGACATCCTTATTTGGGTTTAGAATTTGTACATTTACTGTGTCCAATTCCTAAACCCTGTCACTGAAGGATATGTCAAGTATTGTAAACAATCCAATTTCTACTGAACTAACCCATTTGCATCACGTAGAAACGCTGATAAAAGCCGGCACCTGGATCTTTGATCTGCAACAGAATGCGATTTATTGGTCTGACGGTGTTTTTAAAATGCTTGGCTACGAGCCCCAATCTTTCTCTGTTGATTTTGAAGTTGGAACCAATACCATCCATCCCGATGACCGCAAACGAGCTGTCCAGCACATGCAGGATGTGCTTCAGAAAAATCTGGAATACAACATAACCAAAAGACTTATTAACAGCAGCGGCCAGGCGATACTGGTGCAATCTAAAGCATCTATCATCAGAGATGAAATAGGAAACCCAATCAAGCTAATTGGTGTTTTTCATGATATCACTGAGTTTGTTGAAATAAGGCAGCAACTGGAAGAAGCCCGCCACACTAGTCACCTCTTGCTGGAAAATGCGGATGGAATTTTTTGGGAAGCGGACGCAACAGATTTTCGTTTTACCTATATATCTCCCCAGGTTGAAGAAATCACCGGATATTCTCCCGAAGAATGGTTGGCGGATCCAAATTTCTGGAGTAACCACATTCATCCGGAAGACCGGGAAACAGCCATTCGATTTTGCCACAATGAAACTGCCGCACTGAACAGTCATATTTTCGATTATCGTTTCCGAACCCGTTCTGGCTCCTACGTATGGATTCATGACCGCGTAAAAGTAATGTCCAAGGATGGCAAACCAGTCAAACTCACCGGCCTTATGCTGGATGTTTCTTCAAGTTATTTTTATAGCGATCTGGATAAAATTGAAAAAAAATTACTGGAAGCCGCCATTCAGCAGGATACCCGGCTTTTTATTATTGAGGCCTACCTCCTTGATCTGGAAAAACTATTTCCAGATATGAAGGCATCGGTTATGAAAATTCAGAATGGTGCTATGTATGTATTGGCAGCCCCTTCACTTCCACCAGCCTATTGTAAAGCAATTAATGGGATAAAAATCGGAATCAACCAGGGCTCCTGCGGCACTTCAGCCTATCTAAAAGAAAAAGTAATCGCAGGAAATGTATTTGATGATAAGCGATGGGCTGCCCACATTTCATTGCCTGAACGATTTGGATTTGCAGCCTGCTGGTCGCATCCCTTGTTAAATGATCAGGGGGAAGTCGTTGCCACACTAGCCCTATATTTCTCAACTCCCCGTTGGCCAAATACATTTGAAGAGTTTGCCATTGAAAGATCTCAGCGTTTGTTATCGCTGGTGATTACCAAATTTGACAACCTCGAAAATCTAAAGATCAGCAATGATCGTTTTGAACTGATCAACCGCGGTACAAAAGATGCCATTTATGATTGGGACATAGAAAAGGATCACCTTGTATTCGGAGAAGGCTACGGTCGTTTATTTGGGTATACAGAACAGGTTAACAAACCAATTGAACTGGATAGATGGATGGAAAGGATTCATCCGGATGAAGTTCAACAGGTATCCGAGAGCCTGGCGCATTTTTTGGCAGACACTCAAATGGAAAGATGGGAATACAGTTACCGTTTTCGCAGAAAAGACGGGATGTATGCCAATGTAGAAGAAATTGGACATATTATAAGGGAAGCGAATGGGAAACCTGTGAGAATGGTTGGACTTATGCGCGATACCACTGAAACCAAAGAACTGCAGAAATTGCTGGATAACGCTTCCAAACTGGCACTAGTTGGGGGCTGGGAACTAAACTTTAGTCATAGTGATAAACCTGTATTTACCTGTTCTGAAATAACCCGGCAAATTCTGGAGAACGGACCCCTAGTTTCCCCCAGCTGGCAGGACTTCCTGAATTTGGCAGTAGGTCCATCACAGGAAGAACTTAGAAAGGCTGTAGATAAACTACTGCTGGATGCACTTGAGTTTGATCTTGAACTTCCGGTAACTACCTATACAGGCAATATAAAATGGGTTCGGATAATTGGACAAGCTGAATGGATTGACAATAAATGCAACAAGGTATATGGAAGTATCCAGGACATTCACTATAAAAAGACAAATGAACTGGAACTTTCCAGAAAGAACCGGTTGCTGGACACACTATCTATAATAATCAGTGGGTTTTTGCAGGTTGAAGATTGGACGACCATACTCCCGGGAATCTTTGAAATAACCGGACAAACAGCAGAGGTTGACAGAGTATATTATTTTGAATTGCATCAAGATACCCAAACAGGCACCTTACTATCCAGTCAGCGCTACGAATGGACCAGGGATGATATTTCCAAAGAAATAGATAACCCTTATCTGCAACAAGTACCCGTTCAAAAATATCCTGGATTTTTTGATCCATTATTGAACGGATCACCTGTACAACTGGTTTCAACAAAAGTGAAAGATGAAGCGCTTCAATGGATCCTGGAAAATCAGCAGATAAAATCCTGTCTGGCATTACCGGTTATGGTAGAAAATCAATGTGTCGGGCTAATTGGCTTTGATGCCTGCCGGGAAGAGCGTTTCTGGGAAGAATCTGAAATCAGCTTTCTTACAAATGTTACGGTAAACCTGGCTGCAGCTATACAGCGAAAGAACAACCAGATACAACTGGAGGATGCACTTTATGAAAGGAATACTATTTTAGAAAGTATTGGCGACGGATTTTGTGCCATAAACCAGGAAGGTAAAATAACCTATTGGAATAAACAGGCGGAAACAATTTTCAATCTTCCAAGACAGCAGGTCGAAAAAAGAACGGCAGCAAGTGTACTCGCAGAAGCTTTGCAGATACCAGATTCGGATACCTTACTTCACACTTTTTACAGCCGGGAAAAAAAGTCCATAGAAATACATAAAACATCAACTAACCAGTGGTTTGATATTGAAATTTATCCTGCAGGAAATGGTAATTCAGTTTTTATCCGAGACATTACCAATCGTAAAATTGCTGAGGCCCAAATCCAACAATCGAATGAACGATTTGAAATAATTACACGGGCAACAAATGATGCCATCTGGGATTATGATGTAGAAAAAGATAAACTATTCTGGGGGCA
>JALOMU010000268.1 GCA_025455285.1 Flavihumibacter sp. | reverse complement strand
AATACTGTATCATGGATAATACGAACAATCAGCAGAACCAGTTAAATATTGAAATATCCGAAGAGATGGCTGAAGGGGAATATGCTAATCTGGCTATTATTACACATTCCCATGCAGAATTTGTAATTGATTTTGTAAATGTGATGCCCGGTACACCTAAAAGCAGAGTGAAGTCCAGAATTATTCTTACCCCTCAGCATGCCAAGCGATTTATGAAAGCCCTGATTGAAAATATTGATCGATTTGAGGAAGTAAATGGTGATATTAAAGACCTGGAAGAGATTCAGGTTCCAATGAATTTTGGCGGACCGGCGGCACAAGCCTGATATCAGATCAGTCCTTCATCTGCAAAGCTGAAATACCCATCCTGACTAACAATCAGGTGGTCAAGTACCCGGATGTCCAATAACAAGGCGGCTTCCCTGATTTTACGGGTAAGTTCCTCATCAGCCTTGGAAGGGTGCAGGTTTCCGGAGGGATGATTATGGCAAAGAATAAGTGCTACAGCATCCTGTTCAATAGCTTTTCTCATGATGATCCGGGGATCTGCTACTGTTCCTGTTAAGCCACCGCTACTAATGATTTCCTTGTGTTTGAGAGTTGGCGGCGTTTAGCCAATTCCATAGCAGCAGCAATCGTTACTGCTTTTGCCTTTCCGATTCCTTTCACTTTCATCAATTCAAATACGGATAGCTTGCCAAGTTCAAACAGGTTATTTTGGCCGAGCTGTAGCAGTTCTCTTGCCATATCAAGGGCCGTCTTTTCCTTGTTACCATGATTCAGCAAAAGGGCAATCAGTTCAGCATCGCTCAGTTGCATGGGACTTTTACTAAGTAATTTTTCGCGTGGCCGGTCGTCTTTTGCCCAGGATTTAATTGAGTGGTTTTGCGCTTGCATAAAGTAAGATTAATGAATATTTTTATGTCTTGAAACAGGGTTTTAACCCTTTTATCCAATGATCCTTTTTTGTAGAAAAACTAAAACCAGTAAGCTATGAATTCCCGTACTTTCAACGTATTAGGCGGATTCCAATCCATGCTCTTTTGCATAGGAATCTACGTGGTAGCCTTATTCTTTTCCATTTTTATTTGCTCCGCGATTTTTCACGCGTTTCAGAATCGTACCGAACCGATCGGCACCCTGAAAACGGTATCTGCCAGCCAGGCGGCTCCACAGGTGGTTGCGTCGCGATAAATTAGTTAATGTAGACAGGTAGAAGAGGGGACACCGATGGTAGTCCCCTTTTCGTTTTTTGTTCAAATTCTTGCACTTCAGGGCCCAGTGTCAACTTCAACTCTTTATCTTCGCCGCAAGAATTTTCTTCTATGACTGCAAAAATCTTCTCCGGTACCGGCTCGCAGTACCTGGCTGAGAAAATCGCCAACAGCTACGGAATTCCATTAGGCAGGATTAATATCCAAAAATTCAGCGACGGAGAAATTCAGCCGGTTTACCAGGAAAGTATCAGGGGAGATGTTGTTTTTCTGGTGCAGAGTACGTTTGCGCCTTCAGACAATCTGATGGAATTGCTCTTGATGATCGATGCAGCCCGTCGTGCATCTGCCTACAAGGTAATTGCTGTGATTCCTTATTATGGATATGCCCGCCAGGACCGGAAGGATAAACCCCGGGTAGCAATAGGCAGTAAGTTGATAGCCAATATGTTAACAGCTGCAGGAGCCGACCGGGTAATCACCATGGACCTGCATGCGCCCCAAATTCAGGGCTATTTTGATATCCCCGTAGACCACCTCGACAGCTCAGTAATTTTTATCCCTTATATAGAGCAATTAAAACTGGAAAACCTTACCTTTGCGGCCCCCGACGTGGGTAGTGCAAACAGGATTCGGGAAATTGCCAGTTATTTCAATGCTGAAATGGTGATTTGTGATAAGCACCGGAAACGGGCAAATGAAATAGCAAGTATGGTGGTGATAGGAGATGTGACGGATAAGAATGTGATCCTGATTGATGATATCTGTGATACCGGGGGAACACTTGCAAAAAGTGCCGGGTTACTAAAGGAGAAAGGTGCTACTACTGTGCGGGCTATGTGTACGCATCCGGTGTTGAGTGGAAAAGCCTATGAGAATATTGCAGGCAGTGTGCTGGAAGAACTGGTAGTTTGTGATACAATCCCATTGAAGCAGCAGGTAGATAAGATAAAAGTATTATCAGTCGCTAATCTGTTTGCAGTGGCTTTGCGAAATGCATTTGAACAAAGAAGTATTACCAGTCTGTTCATTCATTCGCAATTAAAGGAACAGCGGGATGCTGAGCTGAACAGAGACTAAATCGTGCTTAATTATTATTAAATAAAACAAAATGAAAACAATTACAATCGAAGGACAACTCAGGACCGAAACCGGGAAAAAGGCCACCCGCCAACTTCGCTCTGAGGGACAAGTGCCAGGTGTAATTTACGGAGGTGAGCAGGAAATTAATTTCGTTGCTCCGGCCAAGGCTTTCAAGCCACTGGTGTATACCGCTGAATTCAACCTTGCAGAGGTAACCATTGATGGCAAAAGCTACAAATGCATTCTGAAGGACATGCAGTTTGACAAAGTGAGTGATGCGCTGACCCACGTGGATTTACAGGAACTGACAGAAAATAAGCCGGTAATTGCACAACTTCCACTGCACCTGACCGGTTCACCTGCTGGTGTTAAAGCCGGTGGTCGTCTGGTGGTTAAGGTGAAGGCACTGAAAGTTAAAACACTACCTAAGTACCTAAAAGAAAGCATCGAGCTGGATATTACCAATCTGGAATTGAACGAAAACGTGCGGATCCAGGATGTGAAGACAGAGAATATGGAGATTCTGATGTCTCCCCGTATTCCGGTTGCTTCTATCGTAATGACCCGTCAATTGAAGCAGGAAGAAGCTGCAGCAGAAAAAGGCAAGAAATAATCGAATCGATTTTTCAATTCATACAAAAGCACCGGTATCCCCGGTGCTTTTGCTTTTTCCCGTCCCCCGTCCCCCGTCCCCCGTCCCCCGTCTCACATCTCACGTCTCACATCTCACATCTCACGTCTGACGTCTCACCTTCTTATCTTCGCGCCATGAACAAGTTTCTCATCGTTGGATTAGGTAATATTGGAGCTGAATATGCTCATACCCGGCATAACATCGGGTTTGATGTGGTGGATGCACTGGCAGAAAAGTATGGGGTAAGCTTTCGAACCGACCGGTTGGGTGATGTTGCTGAAATAAAACTGAAAGGTAAATCACTGGTCCTCCTCAAGCCATCCACTTATATGAATCTGAGCGGTAAGGCAGTTAAATACTGGATGGATAAAGAAAAAATCCCGGCAGAACAGGTATTCGTGATTGTAGATGAGCTGGCCCTCCCATTGGAAAAAAGCAGGATCAGAGGGGCAGGCAGTGATGGTGGCCACAATGGCTTGAAGAGTATCCAGGAACAGCTGGGAACAACATCCTACCCACGACTTCGATTTGGTATTGGTAATAGTTATCCGAAAGGCCGGCAGGTAGATTATGTGCTGGGTAAATGGACTCCTGAAGAAGCGCCCCAGATCCGTATGAAAATTGATAAAACCATCCCAATAATTGAATCCTTTGTACTTGCCGGACTCGCCAATACCATGAATCATTTCAATAATGTGGAATACAAGTTATGATTTATGCTTATGAATGGTTATTTTCGCTCACCATCAGGTAAACCTGCCTGTAATTCCGATATCCCTATCAAATTCCGGGGAGTAACGTCCCAACCAAACCAGTGATTATTTAATCATTAAACCCTGTAGTGAATATGAAAATATTCTGCATAGGCCGTAACTATGTGGCGCATGCCAAAGAACTAGGCAACGAAGTGCCCGATGAGCCGGTGATTTTTATGAAACCCAAGAGTGCACTGCTGCAAACGCACACTCCTTTTTACTATCCTGAATTTACCAATGAGCTGCATTATGAGTGTGAACTTGTTTTGCGGATTTGTAAAAATGGAAAATACATCCAGGACCGTTATGCCAGCAAATATTATGATGCGGTAACGGTAGGTATCGATTTTACTGCAAGGGATATTCAGAATGAATTAAAAGAGAAAGGACTTCCCTGGGAGAAAGCCAAAGCCTGGGACAATTCAGCCGTAATTGGGAAATGGGTGAACATGGCTGACCTGAAGAATAAAAAGGATATTAAGTTCAAACTACTTAAGAATAAGGAATTGGTACAGGAAGGTAATTCCAGTAACATGATCTTCAATTTTGATAGTATTGTAGCCCATATATCCAACTATTTCTCTGTAAACATTGGTGACCTCATATTTACGGGAACTCCCGCCGGCGTAGGTGAATGTGTTGTGGGCGATGAACTGGAAGGCATCCTGGAAGACGCAGAGATGTTTAACATCGAACTGTTCGTTTATATTTGCGAACCATCGCATCACTATGAACGGACAGGAATTGTTGGTTAAAGCGTATCGGCACATGTGCCAGGCCAAACATATGGCGGCCACCTATGAACAACATAGGAATATCTGTAAATACGTACACAGTACTTCAAGAGGGCACGAGGCAGTGCAGCTGGCTATTTCTTATTTGTTGGATCCGGCTGATTATGTGAGTCCCTATTATAGGGATGAAAGTCTGTTGCTTGGATTGGGATTCAGTCCCTATGAGCTGATGTTGCAATTGCTGGCAAAAGCTGCCGATCCGTTTACAGGGGGCAGGGCCTATTACTCGCATCCCGGTTACAGGGGGGATGACAAACCTACCATCATACAACAAAGCAGTGCCACAGGCATGCAGGTGATTCCAACTACCGGTATTGCCCAGGGTATACAATACCTTGAAAAACATCTTCCCGAAAAACTGAATAAAACCAGCAACGGCAAAATGCCCTTGGTGGTGTGTTCATTAGGCGATGCCAGTGTTACAGAGGGAGAAGTAAGCGAAGCTTTTCAGTTTGCCGTACTCAAAAAATTGCCCATACTTTACCTGGTTCAGGACAATAGGTGGGGCATCAGCGTATCAGCTGATGAATCCCGGGTAATGGATGCCTATGAATATGCTGCGGGCTTTCCGGGAATGTCGAGGGAGCGGGTGGATGGCAGTGATTTTGAAGCCTGCTATCAGCTATTTCAAGAGGTAACTGAAACCATTCGGAGGGAACGGTCCCCCTGGTTAATTCAGGCAAATGTGCCCTTGCTGGGGCATCATACCAGCGGAGTGCGAAAAGAATTCTACCGCACGGAAGAGGACCTTGAAATGCATGCCTTAAGAGATCCCGGCCCCTTGCTAAGAGAACGACTGTTGGCTTCAGGTGTATCAATGAATGAACTCGTTGAAATCGACAAAGCCGTTGAACAGGATGTGAGGCTGGCTTTTCAGCAGGCAGTGGAAGCTGCAGATCCTGATCCTGCTAATGTAGAAACCCATGTATTTGTTCCAACTCCAGTTATAATAGAAAGTGGTCAGCGGGAAAAAGCCACAGCTGAAAAAATCAACATGGTGGATGCTGCCCTTTTTGCCATCCGTGAAATTATGGAAGAATTCCCGGAAGCAGTTTTATATGGACAGGATGTAGGCCGCAGGCTGGGCGGTGTTTTCCGCGAAGCTGCGACGCTTGCGGAACAATTTGGTGATCATCGGGTATTCAATACTGCGATCCAGGAAGCATACATAATAGGCTCTACTTCCGGAATGAGTGCAGTTGGGTTGAAACCCATTGTGGAAGTTCAGTTTGCCGATTATATTTATCCCGGACTCAACCAGCTGGTTTCTGAAATCTCAAAATCGTCCTATTTGAGCTGCGGAAAATTTCCTGTTCAAACCCTGATCCGGGTGCCGGTGGGTGCTTATGGTGGAGGCGGACCTTATCATAGTGGGAGCATTGAATCCACCCTATTGAGCATAAAAGGTATTAAGGTGGTTTATCCTTCCAATGCAGCCGATATGAAAGGATTGATGAAAGCAGCTTTTCTGGATCCCAATCCGGTAGTGATGCTGGAACATAAAGGGCTGTACTGGAGCAAGGTGCCAGGAACAGAAGCTGCTAAACAGCCGGAGCCTGATGCAGATTACCGCATTCCCCTTGGAAAAGCAAGTATTGCTTTGCCTGCTTTTAAACAAGCTGTTATGCAGGGAGATTCCTGTTGCATTATCACCTATGGAATGGGAGTTTATTGGGCTAAAGCAGCTGCCATGCATTTCCCGGGACAAGTGGAAGTGATTGATCTTCGCTGCCTGTTTCCGTTGGATGAGGAGCTGGTATTTGAAACCGTCAAACGACACGGAAAATGCCTGGTGCTTATGGAGGAGCAACAAAATAATTCATTCGCTGAAGCCCTGGCTGGCCGTATCAGCAAAGCCTGTTTTCAATGGCTGGATGCTCCTGTTGATGTGATGGGAGCATTGAATTTACCCGCTGTTCCCATGAATGCGGCATTGGAGGCTGCAATGCTTCCCTCTGCTGATAAACTTCGCGGGCGAATAGGCCAGATATTGTCGTATTAACGGGCCTTCACTTTTTTCTAACATCTTGATCAGTCTGTTCATCCTGTATTATTCCCACTGGTGTATAATTAGGTTTTTTGTGTTAGTGGTTCTGTAGATATTTATCTCCGAATCGTTTCGTATAAATTCTGCAAACCAAACCTATCTCGATGAAAAATAGAATGTTGAAAGGAGCACACCTTTCAGAAAGAAAATGCAGGGAGATTTTACATTATTTCTGCGAAGACTTAACTGCTACCCAGATTGCTGCCATTACAGGTGTGAGCCGTGTTACGGTAAATGCTTACCTGAAACTGATCCGTACGAGATTGGCACAATTTTGTGAAGATGCATTTCCTCCACACCATTTACCTGAAAATGTCGTTTCTCTAAAGGGATCGTTAAGCGGTTTGCCTAAAACCTCCTTTTTCGGATTTACGCGTCATAACGGTCATGTATATGCGACAGGATTGGAGAATATAACAAAAGAGCATTTACTGAACTGGCAGAAGCAGCACAATGGCCAGCCTGGTTCAGAAATGCAAAGTATTCAGGCAGTTGCTGATTTCAATAACTGGCGTTTATACAGGAGAGATATGCTGGCAGCCGGTGCTACGACCAATGGGGATGAAATTTCAGGCTTTTGGGGTCTAACCCGCAACAGACTGATGAAATTTCGCGGAGTAAACCGGAACACCCTCTACCTGCATATCAAGGAATGTGAATTCAGGTACAATCATCGCAATGAAAATATGCAGGCTAAACTGCTTCAACTCATAAATAAGCATCCTTTGCACGAAGTACATATGCAATAAAAATTTCTTTATTTCTCATGTGTGTGAACGCGGGTAGTTTCTACTACCTGCTTTTTTTTGTTATGACCAGA
>JALOMU010000267.1 GCA_025455285.1 Flavihumibacter sp. | reverse complement strand
CCGCTTACACGGACTGGATGCTACCGTGGGGTATGTGCTTACTGCACACTGGAAAGCAGAGGCAAAGGCGTCCATCTTAAGAGCATGGGATAAAACAGCCGATGACTGGTTGATCCAGATGCCGGCCGACAGGTATGAGCTCGGATTGCAATATGAATTTGGAAATGCCAAACACTGGCAGGATAGTTATGTAAAACTGAGTGGACAGCAGGTATTGCGGCAAACAAGGGCGCCTGCTACTGGAAACATTGAAAAGCCACAACCAGATGGTACGATCCGGATGGAGTCCGATTATGCACCTCCTCCACCAGCCTATTTTTTGCTGAACCTGGAAGCTGGCACAAAACTGTTCTGGGGAAAGCAGCCGATTCAACTGAGCCTGACGGCTACGAATTTGCTGAACTCCGCGTATCGCGATTACATGAATGCATTCCGGTATTTCGCCTGGGAAACTGGCAGAAATGTTGGCCTGCGTATTATGCTGCCACTGGGCAAACAACATTGAGTTTTTAATACTTAAAATAGATACAATGAAACAAAAATGGGTGAAATTGTTAAGCGGTTTTGGTATTCTTGCGCTAACGCTGGCAGGTTGTTCGAAAGACAAAGATGAAGTGAGTAATGAAGAGGAGTTGATAACAACGGTATCGCTTCGGTTCCAGGAAGTTGGATCACCAACAAACACCTTCGTGGTTACATTCCGGGATATTGATGGTGAAGGGGGAAATCCTCCTTCCATTGAAGAAATAATTCTGAAACCCAATGCAAACTATTCCTGTTCCGTAGAGCTCTTAAACGAAAGTGTTTCCCCTGCAGAAGATATTACGGAAGAGGTGCAGGAAGAGGCAAATGATCATGAACTATATTTCATTCCCGCCGGTGCCAATATTACCATTAACCGCGTAGATCTCGATAGCAGAAGTCTGCCTGTTGGGTTGAGCTCTACCTGGCAAACAGGGGCCGCTTCAACCGGAACCGTGCGTGTGGTGTTGAAACACAAGCCAGGAATAAAAGCTGCTGGAGATCCTGTAACCAAGGGTGAGACTGATATTGACCTGAACTTTACGACGAAGGTTCAGTAACGGAAGGTATAGCAGTAGCTTTTCTTTCTCCAATCTGCTGCCTCCACATGGCATAGTAGAGACCTTTATCTTCCAGCAATTGCTGATGGGTACCGGTCTCTGCTATTTCTCCTTTCTCCAGCACATATATTTTATCCGCATGCATAATCGTACTTAACCGGTGTGCAATTAGCACAGTAATCTGTGAACGCAAGGCGGAAATTTTCCGTATGGTAGAAGTAATCTCTTCTTCGGTCAATGAATCCAGCGCAGAAGTGGCTTCGTCGAAGATCAGTAATTTAGGTTGGCGTAAAAGGGAGCGGGCAATGGAGAGCCGCTGTTTTTCACCACCACTTAATTTTAAACCACTTTCACCAATCAGGGTGTCCAATCCTTTATCCGCTTTTTGCAAAAGCGTCTGGCAGCTTGCTTTATTAAGCGCATCGAGTAATTCTTCCTCTGTGCCATCCGGTTTTACGAACAGTAAATTTTCCCGTATAGTACCGGCGAACAGTTGAGTGTCCTGAGTAACAAAGCCGATCTGTTTGCGAAGCTCATCATAATCAACCTCATTTTCATTGATTGTATTGTAGGAAATGCTCCCTTCCTGCGGTCGGTACAATCCAACCAGCAATTTCACGAGTGTTGTTTTACCGGATCCGGATGGTCCCACAAAGGCAATGGTTTCTCCTTTACTAACCTCAAAACTGATGCCTTGCAATGCATGCTGCTGTGCCGTTTTATGTTTGAAATGAACATTGTCAAACCGGAGTCGTTCAATGGCTTCCAATACTACCGGATGTTCCGGGCGGGGTTCCGGTTTCTTCTGCATCAGGTTTTTGAAATTATTTAGGGAGGCTTCTGCTTCCCGATAACTTAAAATGATATTCCCGATATCCTGCAGGGGACCAAAAATGAAAAAGGAAAAGAATTGCATGGTCACCAGTTGCTCAGGACCCATATGCTCCCGGTAGATCAGCCAAAGCAGGATAAAAAGGATCGCCTGCCTTAGTGTGTTCACAAAAGTTCCCTGTATAAAACTCAAGCTGCGAATCCGCTTTACCTTGGTAAGTTCCAGTCCCAATATTTTATATGTGTTATTATTCAACCGATTTACTTCCTGGTTGGTGAGCCCTAAGCTTTTGATCAGTTCAATATTCCGAAGGGATTCAGTAGTACTGCCTGCCAGTGAAGTTGTTTGGCTCACTATATTCCGCTGAATGGTTTTGATTCGTTTACTTAAGGCATTGGTAAGCAGTGTTAGCAGAATGATACCTCCAAAATAGGTGAGGGGTAAAGACCAGTGAATCCGGAAGGCATATATGGAAACAAACAGAATGCCTACAAAGACTCCGAAAAGTACATTGATGAAATTGGATATAAATTTTTCTGTATCAGTTTCAACCTTCTGCAGGATGCTCAGTGTTTCTGCGCTTCGCTGGTCTTCAAACTCATGATAAGGGAGCTTCATTGCATGCTGTAATCCATCCGTAAAAACCTTTGCTCCAAACTTTTGCGTAATTACATTGAAGAAATAATCCTGGAAGGCTTTGGCAATCCGGCTGACCATGGCAACACTGATAGATGCCAGTAACAACCAGCCGATGGATTGTGCAAATTTGGGCCAGCTCTCGTACTCCTTGTACGTAAAAGCAGCTTTTGTAATTTTTCCGAATATAATGGGGTCCATCAGGGAAAAACCACTGTTGATACCGGCTAATAACAAGGTGAGAAGTACCAGCCATTTATAAGGCTTGAGGTACTGAAGTAGTAATTGCATAAAATAATGGTAGAACACTAAATTATGACAATCCCTACTTCCAGCCCCAATTATCACGATCCAGGCTGCGGAACTGGATAGCTTCAGCGATATGTTCCGGTAAAATCAATTCGTTTTGAGAGAGGTCGGCAATCGTTCGGGCCATTTTGAGGATGCGGTCATATGCCCGGGCGGATAATTTGAGTCGTTCCATGGCAGTTTTTAACAACTGGCGCGAGGAGGACCCTAGCGAACAATTTTGTTCCAGTTGCCGACTGTTCATTTGGGCATTACAATAGATGCCCTTGATTTCGTTAAATCGCCTGGCCTGAACTTGCCTGGCTTGTATGACTCTATTCCGGATTTCCCGGGAGGATTCAGAACGGGAGGAACTGCTCAAGTTCTGAAATGGTACCGGTGTCACTTCAAGCTGCAGATCAATCCTGTCAAGCAGTGGCCCGGAGATTTTCTGCAGGTATTTCTGAACGGCACCGGGTGGACAACTGCATTCTTTTTCAGGATGGTTATAGTAGCCGCAGGGGCAAGGGTTCATGGAGGCAACCAGCATAAAAGCGGCTGGAAATTCTACACTTATTCGTGCCCGTGAGATAGTAAGTTTTCGTTCTTCCATTGGTTGACGCATCACTTCCAGTACAGTGCGGTTGAATTCTGGTAATTCATCCAAAAAAAGTACGCCGTTGTGTGCCAGGGATATTTCTCCCGGTAAAGGGTTGCTGCCACCGCCTGCCATGGCCATATGGGATATCGTATGATGCGGTTGCCGGAAGGGGCGTTGCTGTACCAATGCTGTTCCGGTTGTCAATTTGCCAGCTACACTGTGAATACGGGTGGTTTCCAGTGCCTCGTCCAGTGTCAGGGGTGGCAGAATACCAGACAATCGTCTTGCCAGCATGGTTTTGCCGGCACCAGGCGGACCAATCAATAATAGATTATGCCCGCCTGCCGCCGCTATTTCCATAGCCCGTTTGATATTTTCCTGTCCCTTAACATCCGAGAAATCTCCGGCTTCTAAACCAGGTGCTTCATTGAACCATTGTTCAATTCCTGAATGGTGTGGATTGGCACGTATGGGATC
>JALOMU010000266.1 GCA_025455285.1 Flavihumibacter sp. | reverse complement strand
TGTTGCCGAAAAATTTAATTATGGTCAACAATCATATGATTTTGATTCAGGCGTATTAAGCTTTGTATCTCCGCTTCAATTTTTAAAACTCGAAATCAATCCTGACGTTGTAATAGAACCTTCCGGATGGCTATTATTGATTCATCCCGATTTTTTATGGAATTCAGCTTTGGCTAAAAAAATCAAGTCCTATGATTTTTTTCAATATGCTGTAAATGAAGCACTCTTTCTGTCGGATCGGGAAGAACAAACAATTGTAACAATTCTGCAAAATATAGAAAAAGAATACCAATCCAATATCGACAAATTCAGCCAGGAGATTATTATTGCCCAATTGGAACTCTTGTTAAGCTATTCCGAAAGGTTTTATGAACGTCAGTTTATCACCCGAAAAAAATCGAATCATGAGTTATTGGAACGATTTGAAAAAGTACTTTCTGATTATTTTGCTTCCGGTAAAATTTTGGAAAATGGAATACCCACCGTTACTACCTTAGCTAAAACCTTGCATATTTCACCCAACTACCTGGGGACAGTTTTAAGGATGCACACCCAACAAAATACGCAACAGCATATTCAAAACAAATTAGTTGATTTTGCGAAAGAAAAACTTAGTACCACACAGTTATCGGTAAGTGAAATAGCCTATGAATTAGGTTTCGAGCATCCACAGTCATTTAGTAAACTGTTTAAACAGAAGACAGGCCAAACGCCACTGCAATTCAGGCAATCGTTTAATTAACCAGCTATTTAACGTGGTATAACAGTCAACCCTCCCAATACCTGCTGGTCCTGCAGTACAACAAAGACTAAAAATTGGGATCGGCCAATAAGGCTTCCAAATAATCGTCACCTGGTGGTGCTCCTTCAACTTCAAATACCTCCCGGAAAATATTCAGCAGGCTTTTAAATTTCGTTAGCTCATCCGGGTTTAGCTTATTTATACTCATATTATAAATTTAATTAACTTTAATAAGTCCCCCCTACCACCCACCATTATCAACCTATTGCAAGTATGAGAACCTGTATTCCAGTCCTCACGCTCCTGCTGTTGCCGGCAGCATGTAACGAGCCTATTAAAAAAGAGGCAGCTAACACATCACCCGACACTGTTTACTTCGGCGGCGATATCATCACCATGGAAGGTGATAGCGCCCAATATGCCGAAGCAGTGGTAGTTCGCGATGGCAAGATTCTCTTTGTTGGTTCAAAGGAACAAGCCCTAAAGTCTGCCAGTGCCAACCCTGAACTGATCGACCTGAAGGAACAAACCCTCCTTCCCGGTTTTATTGATGCACACGGACACCTCTACATGGCCGGCATCCAGGCACTGGCCGCCAACCTCCTACCTGCTCCCGATGGCAAAGGAAATGATATCGCCTCCCTTATTGACGTTGCCAACCAATGGAAGGCAGCTAATGCTTCTATCATCAACAAAACCGGCTGGATCTTAGGCTTTGGATATGATGAGTCGCAACTCAAAGAACAACGCCATCCTACTGCCGCAGACCTGGACAAGATTTCAAAAGATACGCCCGTACTCTTCATCCACCAATCTGCGCACCTGGCTGTTGTCAGGAGCTCGACTACATGAAATCCAATGGTGTGCAGGCGGCATACAAAAACCATTTCAGAATTGCGGGCGTGAAACTCAGCCTGGATGGTTCGCCCTCCGGCAAAACAGCCTGGCTTACCATGCCGTACAAAGTGCCCCCACCTGGTAAGAACAAAGACTATAAAGGTTATCCGGCTATTCCGGATCCTGCAGTCATTAATAACTTCGTAGACGAAGCGTACAAAAACAACTGGCAAATCATAACCCATTGCAATGGAGATGCTTCAGCAGATGCTTATATCAACGCGGTTCGGTTAGCTACCAATAAATACGGAAATGAAAATCGAAGAACTGTCATGATTCATGCACAAACAGTGCGCGAAGATCAACTGGATTCCATGAAACAATTACAGATCATTCCCTCCTTTTTCTCCATGCATACGTATTACTGGGGAGATTGGCATCGCGATGAAACCCTGGGCAAGGAACGCGCCTATCGCATTTCACCTACTGTATCTGCTCTCAAACGTGGTATGATTTTCACCCAACACCATGATGCCCCTGTTGCCTTTCGGGATGCGCTCCGGGTGCTGCATGCTACTGTTAACCGGGTAAGCAGAACTGGTGATATCATCGGGCCGGATCAGCGCGTTTCAACTTATACTGCTTTACAATCCATTATCTCCTGGGCAGCTTACCAGGCTTTTGAAGAAAACCTCAAAGGCACGATCACCGCAGGTAAACTGGCTGATTTTGTACTCCTGGATAAAAACCCCTTAAAAATTGATCCGATGACCCTTACCGAAATTTCAATTAACGCTACGATCAAAGAAGGCAAAACCATTTATAGCAAGTGATATGCAGTCACCCCTTGATTGCCATTAAACGATTATTCAGCAGCGTAACCAACTCATTAAACTCAATCTGGAGGGAATTGGAACTTATACTCAGGGGCGTCCCATACGACTTGTAATTCAGTTGCATCAATTTTCGTTTTAATCCACTGGTTTGCCTGTCGATATAGTCCTGCGGATTTTTAACCTCGAGCAGGATCAATTTTTGCCGATTGATTTCTATAACTGAAATATTCTCCAGGTCACTCCATAGTATTTGTCCGGCTGAAATTCCGCTGGAATTATCTGTAAGTCCGAGGCTGTCTATAATAAGTCCCGGCTTGTTTTCAGGCAGCTTTCGTGCAATAAAAACAGCGATCGTTCCAAAAAACAGAATCGCCGCAATGCTGATAACCAGAATAAAAGTTGGGTTGCCAAAGAGGGCATTGTTGATTTTTGGCGGGTTGATCAGAAACCAGATACCTGCAGCCACAAAAACAAGGGAGCCTGCTAAAAGTAAAACCAGTTTCTTTTTGCTTAAGGGGATTTCTATTTGTTCTGGCATTGTTGAAAGCGTATTTGATCTCAGGAAGATAAATCTAATTTAATTACCTAAACTGATCTATCAAAATTACATTACAGGAAGGAGATCCGGACAGAAGGGGCACGTTCAAAGATCTTGCTGGTAATATGTGGTCAGTTGGAACGCAGCTTATTTAAGATACAACCTGTCTGCTGAAATGATCTGTTTTGCTAAACCCGGACCACTATAATATGCATCCAACCAATAACCCCCACTGCCATTGAAATGCTCAATTCGGATGGCATGCCTGCCTTTGGTAAGTTCTATCTTACCACCTCTCTCCTGCACACCATGGTCGCCACCATTATCTACTACCAGTTTTCCATCAACATATAGTTTGCTTCCATCATCAGACCTTGTATAGAAATGATATTCTCCTTCCACTGTGATGTCCAGGAAGCTTTCTGCAACAAGGCCAAATTGTTCGGATCCATCCTTTTGGGCTGCGCTAAGTTTGGAGTCATCCACTTGAAATTCATGCCCGGTAAATTCAGCCACAGGTTGGAGGGTAGTGAAGTTCGGAACATCCTTCCAGCCAGTACCCTTGTATAATTTATACCGTACACCATTACCCTGACCAGATTTCAGCACCCGGAAATAGGCGCTGGCAATTTTACCTGCTGCTCCGTTTTCAATAATCCGGGCTTTAACAACAGCAGTCTGATCAACTGTAAATGGCCCGGTATATTTCTTACTGCTGGCATCAGGATCAGTTCCATCTGTGGTATAGTAGATGTGTTGACTTTCCTGCTCGTCGGCATCAGCCATGCTTACCACAGCAACGGTATCAATTAACAAGGCACCTGTGGGTGCATAACTCAACGACCTTGGATAGATAGTAGGTGCCGCTTGCCTTTTTACCCCTTTCCAGTTAACGGCCGGTTCATCAAATCCTTCAAAGGCTGCTTTAACCGGGCGACCGATCCACTCATAGGGTTGTTTCAGCTTCAGCGCAAATGCAATCGTTGC
>JALOMU010000265.1 GCA_025455285.1 Flavihumibacter sp. | reverse complement strand
CACAACAAGCATTATCAGATGTTGTTAGTACCGTAGAGAACTTGGGACCGTTAGGGCCAATCTTTTATGGTATATTTTATACCTTAGCCGAACTATTAGCTATCCCAGCAACACCATTAACGATGAGTGCTGGATACTTATTGCGCGATTGAGTTTGTTTAACGTCAGAATCTGTTTTAAATCCAAAACTGTAAAGCTGAACTTTTTCAGCATTGGGAGCTGGCGTGAGCAGGCTAACCACTACATAAATACCAGAAGTAAGTACAAATAACCACCATGCCTGCATCATAAAGGATATACCCAGCACTTCTGTAACATATTTTGTATCACCTATGAGGGGAAAATCAAGGAGAAAAACAATCAGTCCCAGGGTAAAACCTCCAATAAAACTTGCAATAGCAGCCTGGTGATTACCCCGTTTCCACAATACACCCCATACAAAAACGGTAGTAATGGGAGGTGAAACAACCGTGAGCAGTACATTGAGTGCTTCAAAAATGCTACTGAATCTTGCAATAACGGGCGACCAGGAGATCGCAATAATCATTACAACAACAGCGGTAATTCGTCCAATTTTCACCAGCTTTGCATCGGGGGTGGAGGGTCGGTTTCTTTTAATGATATCTATTGAAACAAGGGAACCGGCGCTGCTGAGTGCTGCTGCAATCGTACTCATCAGGGCTGCAAGAAGAGCCGCCGTTAATAATCCCTTTAAGCCAACCGGCATTAATTGATTCACCAGCACCGGAAAGGTATCATTGGCATGTTTAATTTCATTACTGAATAAAACATATCCCAACACACCTGGCAGTACCAGGATAAATACGGGCAGTATTTTTAAAGCAGCTGCAAACAGCGGACCTATTTGGGCATCTTTTAAGGAACGTGCTCCCAGGACCCGCTGAACAATGGTTTGATCAGCGCACCAATACCAGACACCCAGAATAGGATAACCCAATAACATACCTGCTATTGTCAATCCAGATCCATTGCTATCAGTTGGAATGATATTCAGTTGACCGGGCTTGGTGGCGGCTTTCAGTTCTGCCAGAGAATGAATGCCATGTTCCGGCAAAGAAAGAATGGCAAAAATAGTCAGTAGAAGAGCTCCTCCGATTATGACAATGGTTTGGATGGTTTCAGTAATCACAACGGATTGCAATCCGCCCACAATGGTATATAGTGCAGTTAGAAAAGAAATCGAAATAATGGAGAGGTATATGTTGATTCCAAAAAAATGCTCCAGTACTACAGCACCTGCATACAAGCTAACACCGATATGAATAAACAAGGCACCAAACAATGATAAAACAGCCAGACAGGTTCTCGAAGCACGATTGTAGCGTCTTTCCAGAAATTCCGGCAAGGTGGAAATTTTAGTTTTAAAATAAAACGGAGCAAAAATTAATCCCAGGGCAATCAGCGTGAGTACTGCCATCCATTCAAAATTTCCCCAAACCAGGCCATCACCGTATCCGGATGCAGCTAGTCCGACCAGTTGAACTGTTGAAATATTGGAAGCAAAAAGCGCTGCACCAATAACCGGCCATTTCAACGATCGTCCTGCCAGAAAATAATCTTCTGCACTGGCTGATTTTTTTCTGTTTACGAATAAACCAACCAGCGTGATACCTGCCAGGTAGAGAATGATTATGATGCTATCTGCAAATGACATATGGCTGCTTTAATCGTTCTTGTTATTGTATAATTCTGATAATTGAATGCACCTCTACCTTTGGCACAGTAAAAGAGAGGGTTCCATTTTTATAGGAATAGTTTATTTTTTTATGATCAGGCTCCAACCAAATAGCAGCGGGTTTTTTGGGAAGTTTAATTTCTACCTGTAAGGAGGCGCTGGGCCTTACCTGATTGTAAGCGTAAACCGTTTTATTGGAATGATCGCCGGAAGCATTGATAAGATGAACCAGTAATTCATTTTTCTTTTTTGCCAATGCAACATGTACTGCTTTATCGCCCGTAACCTTGATTAGTTGTTCCGGTACAAGTTGTGCAATAACCTGCTTTACGATTTCATTAAACACAGGAGATCGGAAGGAATAGTAGGCGGAAGAAAGATCCGTATAAATGGCTCCGATTTTACCTTTCCCGTAGGCATTAACTGTTGCCATCGGGTAGTTGGTTACTGAATTTTCATCACATTGGATAAATGTGCTGGCAACAATACGGGTTCCGGGATGAGGTGTTACCTGTTGCCATTTCGTTTTAATACCAGCGAGGCCGCCTACTTCTTTTCCACCGACATGGAACTGAACAGTTGTATCGACTCCTATAAAATCAACCGCAAGCTGTTCTTTAAATGCCATGGAAGCGGATGCACCAATTACTAATACATTACCTCCTCCTTCCAGATATTGTAACAACTTCTTTTTTAATTCCGGCTTAAAAGCGTCCCATTCAGGGATTACAATCAAGGGATAGGCAGCAAGGCGGTTTTCAAGATGATGATCCATCAGGATCTTAACAGGCTGTTGGGCATCCAGGAGCAAACTGTTGATTGCCTCCATATCGGATGACCATCCATAAACGCCATCGTATCTTTTTTTCCATCCTTCCAGGGAATACCACATGCCAATTTGAGGAACCTGTTCGGAATATTGGCAGAAAGCCTGTCTGTCGCGACAGAATTTTGCTAATTGTTGCATAGCAGGCAGATCCAGAGAACGCAGGGAAGCATCTCTGTTTTGCTGGAAATAGACCTGAAAACCACCGCCCATAGCCATCACTTCAGCAGCTTCCTGTTGCAACTGAACGAGCCCCTTCGGAGTATGCGTACCTCCCCAGAAATCGACAGGTGTAAAGCCCCAGGCCATCAAGTCCCAGGGTTTTCCCTGAAGTGCAAGGCATCTTGCCTGAAAAGCTGCACTGTACAAACAATTCTGACCGGAGACATCACCTGAAAGAAAGTCAACCGAAACATCCACCGGAACCGGCATCATAGAGGAGTAGGCCCAGTTGCTGGTAATTTGAAAAGAAGGCTTATAGGAATGCATTGCATCCACATAATTTTTAAGATATGCTCTAAAAACCTGTCGGTTGTATTCCAGCCATTCCTGGTAATAAGGAGCAGATTTGTTGCGGGGAATTTCTATACCGGGAAATTGCTTTTTAAACCCTGCCATCACTTCTTCCTCATAGTCAGGTGCAGTTGCCCAGCAATCGCCATCTATCCATGCACCGTCAATCTGGTACTTATCAACCATTTCCTTTAATTGTGGCAACAAACGATTAGAGGAATAGGGACTCAGATAACCAACTTTAAGATCATCCCTGGTTCCGTCTGCGTTTAAACGGCCCCAATCCGGATGTTCTTTAATAACCTGTTGATCCCAGAGGCCTGAATGATGAACGTAGAGTGGGATTTTATTTTTCCGTGTACTCTCTCTCCAAAGCTTCATTGGATCAGCAATAAAGCTATTAGCGGTGGTACCGATCGTAGTTGGATAACTGGAGAAACCTGGATGGCCCTTGCTATCGATTTGTATAAAATCAGGAGCAGTCAGCCGTAAAAAGGAATCCAGGTAGGGTTTATCAAAATTCTTACTCAAAAAGGAATCAGCAGCGGTTGCATGGAAATCGAAATGAAATCCGAAAAAACTTTCCGATCTGCGCAACTGTGCTTGTAAAGCGTTGCTATAAAAAAATAATACAACCGATAGAGAGCAGATAGTTCGAACGTTCACGATTAAGATATTTTAAAGAGAAAATAGCACACTTGCACGGTAACTTAAATTTTAATTCTTATCCCACCACAGCTTGGTTGTTTCGAGATCCGGACCTTGTTTGGATAAAAAGGACTGAATATTGGTAGTATTGGTAGCATATTCGGATGCGGGGTAAGTGAGCCTGCGTGGCACATTTCCATATGGGATAGCTGTTCCGGATGCTACAATTGGTTCCCAAGCAGGTTTTGAATTGGCATTGGGAATAT
>JALOMU010000264.1 GCA_025455285.1 Flavihumibacter sp. | reverse complement strand
GGTGTAATTGTTGTTACCACTCCGCAGGATGTGGCCCTGGCAGATGCAAAAAAAGGAATTGCCATGTTTGGCCAGGCGCAGATCAAAGTACCCATCATCGGTATTGTTGAAAATATGAGCTATTTCACACCAGCAGAATTGCCCAATAACAGGTATTATATTTTTGGAAAAGAAGGCGGTAAAAAACTGGCTGAGGAATATGATATCCCCTTCCTGGGACAAATTCCGCTCGTGCAATCCATCCGCGAAGGGGGTGATAAGGGAATGCCTATCATGATGACTGACGATGAAATCACGAAGTCAGCATTTTCTGATTTTGCCGGCATAGCAGCAAGAAGCATCGCGATGCGTAATGCCAGCCTGGAAGCCACCCGTGTGATTGAAGTGGTAGCTTAAACCAATTACATGCAATTATCACTTGAAAATAAAACAGCCCTGGTTTGCGGAAGCACCCAGGGCATTGGTTTGGCTGCAGCCAGGGAACTCGCCCTGCTGGGGGCCAACTGTATTTTACTGGCACGCAATGAAGTCTCTTTAAAGGAAGCCATCAATTCACTCGATACTTCCAAAGGACAACAGCACAGTTATGCAGTAGCTGATTTTTCCAATCCGGATGTTGTTAAGAAAACAAGTGAAGAGATTCTATTGAAACACACCATCCATATTCTGGTTAATAATACGGGCGGACCAAAACCCGGGCCCATCATCGATGCGGATACTGACCAGTTTTTGCATGCTTTTCAGCAACATGTAATCGTCAACCAGTTGTTAACCCAGGCTGTCGTACCGGGAATGAAAAAACAGGGCTATGGCAGGATAATCAATATCGTGTCCACCTCTGTTAAGATTCCCCTGAATAACCTGGGCGTTTCCAATACCATTCGGGGTGCAGTTGCTTCCTGGTCAAAGACCATGGCAAATGAACTGGGACCGTTCGGAATTACAGTGAACAATGTATTGCCTGGATTTACTTCTACCGCGAGATTAAAAAGTCTGGCTCAAAGCCTGGCTGCTGATAAAGGCATAACTGTTGAAGAACAGGAAGCTTCCATGGCGGCAGAGGTTCCGCTTAAGCGTTTTGGAAAAGCAGAGGAAACAGCTGCATTGGTGGCGTTTTTGGCTAGTCCCGCAGCAGCCTATATCACCGGTACAAGCATTCCGGTGGATGGTGGCCGAACAGGAAGCCTGTAGAAGTGAGAAGTATGAAGTATGAATTATGAAGTAAAAAACCATTCACCTTATTCACCATTCACCATTCACCTCCCATGACCTCTGATCTTACATACGCCCAATCTCTTGATGCTGCTGATTCATTGGCGGCATTTCGTGAGCAGTTTATCATTCCGGAAGAGCAGGGAGAGCAACAGGTTTATTTTCTGGGTAATTCCCTGGGTCTGCAACCCAAGAACACCGGCCCCTATATTCAGAAAGTGCTCGACCAATGGGCAAAGCATGGTGTGGAAAGTTTTTTCATGGGTGATGATCCCTGGCTGAATTATCATGATCACCTGGTGGGCCCTCTGGCAACTATTGTTGGTGCAAAGCCCAGTGAAGTGGTGGTGATGAACCAGTTGACCGTAAACCTGCACTTGTTAATGGTAAGCTTCTACCGGCCTGCAGGAAAGCGTATAAAAATCATTTGTGAAGCCAAAGCCTTTCCAAGTGATCAATATATGTTTGAAACGCATATCAAAGCATTGGGCTATGATCCGGAAGAAGTATTGATTGAAGTGAGTCCGCGCGCGGGTGAAGTGACCATTCAAGAGGAAGATATTCTTGCTGCTATTCAGGAAACAGGAGAGGAACTGGCGCTCGTTCTCTGGGGTGGTGTGAACTACTATACGGGGCAGCTTTTTGACATGGAAGCCATCACCCGTGCAGGCCATGCAGTAGGAGCAAAAGTGGGTTTCGACCTGGCACATGCGGCCGGTAATATTGAACTCCAACTCCATGCATGGAAGGTTGACTTCGCCTGCTGGTGTAATTATAAATACCTGAATGGCGGTCCGGGTGCTATTGGCGCTGCGTTTATTCATGAACGTTATCACCAGGACAAATCCCTACATCGTTTTGCAGGATGGTGGGGCTATGAAAAGAATACCCGCTTCAAAATGGAAAAAGGCTTTGTGCCGATGGAATCTGCAGAGGGCTGGCAATTGAGCACACCTTCCCCTATTTTGTATGCATCCCTTCGGGCTTCTCTTGAAATTTTTGAAACCGCCGGATTTGAATCCTGTTTGCAAAAAGCAAAACAGATGGCTGCCTATCTCCGATTTCTGTTAGAGCAGATCAGTGAAGCAAACCCTGGAAAGTTCGACATACTTACACCTGAAGCTGCCACCGAGCGGGGTTGCCAGGTATCACTGTTGGTAAAACAGGGAGGCCGGGAATTATTTGATGAATTGACAAGAAAAGGATTTTTTGTTGACTGGCGCGAACCAGATGTAATCAGGCTGGCACCAGTGCCTTTATATAACCGATTTGAAGAAATCTGGCGCTTTGCTCAGGTGCTGGGCGGCTAATCCTTCTTATCTTCGTGCTCATGAACAGGCAATCACTGGTTGAGCAGATACAAAAGAAAAAATCCTATTTGTGTGTTGGATTGGATACGGACCCGGATAAAATTCCAGCGCATTTAAAACAAAGGCCGGATGCTGTACTGGCATTCAATAAAGCCATTATTGATGCTACTCTTGATACTTGCGTAAGTTATAAAATCAATACTGCATTTTACGAAGCGATGGGTCGCCGCGGCTGGGAGATCATGGAAGAAACCGTGCACTACATACCTTCCACACATCTGAAAATTGCGGATGCCAAAAGAGGTGATATTGGGAACACCAGTTCGCAATATGCAAAAGCATTTTTTGAAGCACTTCCTTTTGATGCGATCACTGTTGCACCTTATATGGGTTCCGACAGTGTGCAGCCATTTCTGGAGTATGACAACAAGTGGACCATCGTGCTGGGACTAACCAGTAATAAAGGTGCTGCCGATTTTGAATTACAAAAGATGGGAGCTGAATACCTTTATGAAAAAGTAATGAAGACGGTTGCTTCCTGGGGAAATCCGGGTAACCTGATGTTTGTGGTAGGAGCTACGCAGGCAGATGCATTCAGTGCAATCCGGTCCTGGTTGCCGGATCATTTTTTCCTGGTTCCAGGTGTGGGTGCACAGGGAGGAAGTTTGCGTGAGATTTCAGAGAAAGCACTGAATAAAGATGCAGGACTATTAGTGAATGCCAGCAGGGCTATTATTTATGCTTCCGAAAAAGAAGACTTCGCGGAAGAAGCCCGTATCATCGCAAGCCAGTACCAGGCAGAGATGAGCAACTATTTACAGTAAACTGATTACATTAGTACGATAAAATAAACGATGCCATGGCCCAGGACCTATTTCAATCTCCCGATTATTTGCAACTGGATGATTTGTTGACAGAAGAACACAAAATGATCCGCGATGCTGTTCGCAATTATGTGAAACAGGAGATTTCTCCCATCATTGAAGACTATGCACAAAAAGCCGAGTTTCCCCGCCAGATTGTGAAGCAGATGGGAGAACTGGGTGTTTTTGGTCCCACTATTCCGGCGGAGTATGGAGGAGGCGGACTGGATTATATCTCCTACGGATTGATGATGCAGGAACTGGAAAGAGGGGATAGTGGTGTTCGCTCTACTGCCTCAGTACAGGGTTCATTGGTGATGTTTCCGATTTATGAATATGGAAATGAAGAGCAGCGAAAAAAATACCTGCCTAAACTGGGAAGTGGGGAATGGTTGGGATGTTTTGGATTAACAGAACCCAATCATGGTAGTAATCCGGCTGGTATGCTGACCAACTTCAAAGATGCGGGCGATCATGTGATCCTGAATGGAGCAAAAATGTGGATCTCGAATGCCCCTTTTGCTGATATCGCAGTGGTATGGGCAAAAAATGAAGAGGGTGTTGTAC